>DATGVY010000710.1:0-25198 GCA_035299845.1 Streptosporangiaceae bacterium | reverse complement strand
CTGAGGGTTGCCCTGGGCGGCAGCCTGAGGGTTGCCCTGGGCGGTAGCCTGAGGGTTGCCCTGGGCGGCGCAATCGCCGATGCTTGTTGTAGCGGCATTCACAAGTTCACAAGCTTGACCAGGCTTTCGTTGCCTTGCGGGACGTGGCGTGGCTGGCGGGCCGACTGCCGCCCGGAATGTCGATGGTGACCCCTGGAGGGAGTGATCGATGATGAAGGTGCGGGACGGGATGACCACGGTGGTGCTGGCCATCGGGCCGGCGCACACCTTGCGCGAGGCATCCCGCCTGATGTCGGCTCGCAGGGTCGGCGCAGCGGTGGTGATGGACCCCGAGCATTCCGGCGTGGGCATCCTGACCGAGCGCGACATACTCGACTCGATCGGCGCCGGCCAGGATCCCGATACCGAAATCGTCGCCTGGCACCGCACCGATAACCTGGTGGTCGCCTCGCCCGACTGGACGCTCGAGCAGGCAGCGCACGCGATGATCCGGGGCAATTTCCGGCACCTGGTGGTCATCGACCACGGGGAGGTGGCCGGCCTGCTGTCGATGCGCGACATCGTCCGGTCCTGGACGCCCGTCGACGTGCCCGGCGTAGCGGCCACCGCCTCGGCCTAGCAGCCGGGCAGTCCCCCGCACCGGCTCCCGGGTATCAGCCACCGCATCGGCCTGGCTGGCCAGTCCTCTCGGTGCCGTCCTCCCGCGAATCGGCCACCGCCCTGGCTCAGCCAGCCCGGACGAGGCCCGCGCTTGGGCGGCTGGCGCGTACGATTGCTGGCGATCCTTGCGGGCGTGGCCGGGGTACGCCAGAGTGAGGCGCCATGCAGCTTCCCGGCACCGTAGCGCTCGTCACCGGCGGATCGTCCGGCATCGGCGCCGCGACTGTGCGGGCGCTCGCCGCGGCGGGGGCACGGCCGCTGATCGCGGGCCGGGATCCGGCCCGGCTGGAGGCCATGGCCAGGGAAACGGGCGGACTGGCGCTGGCGGCTGACCTCGCCGCCGCCGACGGGCCTGCTGAGCTAGCCGAGGCGGCACTGCAGGCGGCCGGGCCTGGCGGCATCGACCTGCTGGTCAACAACGCGGGCATCGGCTGGGCTGGGCCGATCGAGCAGATGACCGGGCAACAAGCCGCCCGCCTCATCGCGGTCAACCTGGCGGCGCCCGTCGAGCTGACCAGGCTGCTCGTGCCGGGCATGATCGCGCGCGGGCGTGGTCACATCGTGTTCGTCTCCTCCATCGCTGGCGCGACCGGGGTACGCGGGGAGGCGGTGTACTCGGCGGTAAAGGCGGGCCTCGGCTGTTTCGCCGAGAGCCTGGCTCACGAGCTGGCCGGCCGCGGGGTGCGGGTGTCGGTCATCGTGCTCGGCGTCATCGATACGCCGTTCTTCGAACGCCGCGGCCGTCCGTATGACCGGCGGAGGCCGACTCCGCTGCCGGCCAACAGAGTCGCGAACGCGCTGGTCAGCGCCATCGAGCGGAATCAGTACATGGTCTTCGTCCCGCGCTGGATGGGATTTCCTGCCTGGCTGCATGGCGCGGCTCCTGGCGTGTTCCGCCACCTGGCCGACAGGTTCGGCTAGCCGGCGGCGGCTTCAGCGCGGACGTCCCGATGCCGCTCTACCAGCGGCTGGTCCCGGGCATCCACCAGTTCAGCGACGCGGAGTACCTGAAGCCGATCGACCCGAAGCAGTTCGGCAAGGTCATGCTGCCGGCCGCGTGGGCCTTCAGCTCCCGCCCGCCGGTCAAGACGGGCACCGGCTTCGGCCGCGCTATCCCGGACGTCTCCGCCAACGCCGACCCGTTCACCGGCTACGAGGAGTACTTCACCGGGTTCACCGGTAACCCGCTTGAGTCTGGCTGGGGCGGCACCAGCTTCGTGGCACCGCAGCTGAACGGCTCGACCGCGGTCATCGACCAGGCAGTCGGCCATCGCGTCGGCTTCTGGAATCCGGCTATCTACCGGTGGGCAGCGCTGCCGAACTCGCCATTCCGCCCGCTGTCGACGCCGAGTGCCGGCAACACCAACCTGTTCTACACCGGCACGGCCGGGCGCATCTTCAACCCGGCCTCCGGCCTCGGCACGCCGGACCTCGCCCGGCTGGCGCGCGACTTCGCGCACTCCTAGGCAGCCGAGGCGCGGAACGCGGTGGTAAGAATCGATCATGGCCGATGCTCCAGGGAAACCCCGGACCACTGCTGACGACGCGCGCCGGTGGCTGGCGGCGATGCCGGCGAACGTACCCGGGCAACGGCGCCTGCTTGAGTCGCTGATCACCGCGGCCGACGCGGAACCGGCATTCCGCTGGCTGGAACTCGGCGGCTCGCTGGCCCGCGGTGCCGGCGACGAGCTATCGGACATCGACGCCGGGCTGGGGATTGCCGACGACCAGTGGACCGAGGGCCTGGCATCCGCCGAGGCAGCAACGCGCGCGGCCGGCCCGGTAGCCGATGCGTTCCGGCAGCGATATCCCGGCCAGGACGGACAGCCCTGCTGGCACCTGTTCACGCTGTACGAGTCTGGATTGCAACTCAGCCTGGTGGTCATGCCCGCGTCGTGGCGGGCCGGGCTGCCGCCGCAGTCAGTCGCGCTTTACGACTCCGATGGCCAGCTGACCAGGAGCTGGATCCCTGACAACGCCGAGGCCGACGCCGACGCGCTGCGAGAATGGGCCTGCCTGGGCTGGGTCGCGCTTGGTGACCTCGCCAAGTACCTCGACCGCGGCTCGGCATGGGAGGCCCGCGCGAGGCTTGAGGAGGCCCGCGGGCAGGCCTGGCAGCTGTGGGCTGCGGCCGTGTCTGCGGTCTACCCGGCGTACGGCCTCACCGCCGTCCTCGATGTGCCTGACGTCACGCTCCCGCCCGGCCTGGACGCGACCGCCGCTGGGCTTGACCCGCAGGACGTCCGGAGGGCGGCCGCCGCCGTTGCCGATCTGCTCGAACTGGCCACTGAGCGGGCACAATCCGTTCAGGACTTTAAATCTCCCGCTGGCCTGCAGGCATGGGCGCGGGCACGGCTGGCGGCCGGCGGCCACCGCTGAGCCCCGCGGCGGCCGCAACTGGCTGCGGCAGCTGTGCTGAGGTACACCGAACCGCGCCTTCATACGCCGGACATGCGCGGGATCTGGATCGCTCCGCCTCGCGGGAAATAGCCGGCAAATCAGCTCATAGTGCCATCCAGATCACTATGCTCCGCGTCTAATCGCTATGCTCCGCGGCTAGCAGACAGCGGACGAAGCGGCGGCTGGCCGATGCGTCGGCCAGTGCTGCCTACCCGCCCGTGCGACCGTGACGGGGGGCGCTCACCGACCGGGAGGGTCCATGCGCAGGCAGCTGAGCGAGGGTGGCTCACCGCTGCGGCTGACTGTCATCGGCATCGGCTATCTGGGTCTCGCTCATGCCGCCTGCATGGCTGACCTTGGCCATGAGGTCGTCGGTCTCGATACCGATGCGGAAAGGGTGGCCCGGGCGGCAGGCGGGGAGACGCCGTTCTTCGAGCCCCGCCTCGAGGTCCTGCTGCGGAAGAACCTCGACGCCGGCCGCCTGCGATTCACGACTTCGTACGCCGAGGCGGCCCAGTCTGGCGATGTCCACTTTCTCTGCGTCGGCACACCGCAGGCGGCGGACGGCTCATCGGACATGCGCCAGGTCGAGTCGGCCGTTGACGCGCTCGCCCCGCATCTGTCCAGGCCATGCCTCGTGGTGGGAAAGTCGACCGTGCCGGTCGGGACCGCCCGCAGCCTGGCGGCGCGCATCAGGGCGGCGGCACCGGCCGGCGACGAGGCCGAGGTGGCCTGGAATCCGGAATTCCTCCGGGAAGGCTTCGCCATCGAGGACAGCCTGGCACCAGATCGGCTGGTCTTCGGGGTGACGTCGGAGCGGTCGGCCGATGTGCTACGGCAGGTCTATGCCCCGCTGCTTGCTCGCGGCACGCCCGGTTTGTTCATGGACCCGGAGACGGCAGAACTGGTCAAGGTGTCGGCTAACGCGTTCCTGGCTACCAAGATCTCGTTCATCAACGCGATAGCCGAGGTGTGCGAGAAAGTCGGCGCGGATATCGTCGGCGTGGTCGATGCGCTGGCGCACGACGAGCGCATCGGCAGGCGCTTCCTTGCGCCGGGCCTGGGCTTCGGTGGCGGCTGCCTGCCGAAGGACATCCGGGCCTTCCAGTTCGCGGCCAGAGAGCTTGGCGTCGGCTCGCTGGTTAACCTGCTCGGCGAGGTAGATGCCATCAACCTGAACCGGCGGTCGCGAGTGGTCGAACTCGCCCGCGATGCGGTGGGGGGGACGCTGGCCGGCCGGCGTATCACGATTCTCGGCCTTGCGTTCAAACCGGGCAGCGACGACATACGCGACTCACCCGGCCTGCACGTCTGTGACCTGCTGACGCGCGAGGGCGCGGTGGTCACCGTGCACGACCCCGTCGCCATGGACAATGCCGCTCGCATCCGCCCTGACCTGCGGTACGCGGGATCGGTTTCAGCGGCCGCCGCGGGCGCCGACGTCATGCTGCACCTTACGGAATGGGCCGACTACCGGGCCATCGATCCGGCGGTGCTCGCGCCGGTAGTTGCCCACCGGCACATGATCGATGCGCGATGCGCCCTGGACGACAAGCTCTGGCGGTCGGCCGGCTGGTCTTTCCGCGTCCTCGGGCGGCCGTGAGAATCAGCCGCCGGCCGCGCCGGCCGATCGTGGCTGGCGACATCGGCCCCGCGAGGCGCCGCGCGTGTCTGTCAGGCCGGCGGCAGTACGGCGTCCTGGGCTGGCCGGCAGGACGCAGCCCCGCTCCTGCCGTTGACGGCGTCACCGATGCTGCCATACGGCGGATACGTATCGGTCATGCCGGTCATGGCCAGGACTCGCAGGACGGGAGTCCGAGGGCACGCGAGCCGCAGGCCGGCGGAATGCTCGAGCGCGCACACTATGGCCCGGACGCCCGAGCAGTCGATGAATCTCAGCCCCGCCAGGTCCAGGATGACAACGGGATTCCGGCTCGCCAGGGCAATCAGCGCTGCAGCGACCTCCGCAGCGTCCGCGACGTCAAGCTCGCCGTGCATCATCACCAGCAGGTATCCGTCATCCTCCCATGCACTCAGATCAACGTTCTGCATCGGCGGCATCCCCTGCACTCGCCCGGTATACCGGCAATTCTGGCGGTTTCCCGCACGTCAGCCTCATGCCGGGCAAGTTCAGGCCGGGCAAGTTCAGGCCGGGCAAGTTCGGGCGCCTCGGACGAAGTGGCCACGCCGATGCACTGTCGCTACGCAGCGCCGATAACGGCCTCGACGGTCGACGGCCAGGCATTGGGCGCTGGCTGCCCACCAGCAGGAGCCCGGCCAGGGCAGCCGCATAACGGGCGGTCAGGTGCCGGCAGCGCGCCGCCATCGAAGGCTGCCGTCGAGCCGGGCCTGCCCTGGCCTGCGACAGCCACGGCACCGCCCTGGTCATAGGCCAACTCCTTGCCGCATTCTGCTGGAGAAGTTGCCCGGCAAGGTCTGGACAGGGCGCGTAGCTTCACGGCCGCGACACTGGCGGGATGCACACCCGCCGGCCCGCTGAAAGCAGCCGCCGACGCTGAGTGTAGCGATCAGCGCACCTTTGCGGAAGACCTCCGTTTTGGTCGCAGCGTCGCCGGTCGTCACGTTCTGTCGCGGATGTCAGCAGGCACCGGGAATCGGTCGCTGGATGGTGTCGATTCACGGAGGGGTAGTTCGTAAACAGGTTGAGGGCCGGCGTCGAGCCGGTCGCTGAAAAGGAGAAGTCATGCGACTGACACTGACCACCTTCCTGACCCTGGACGGCGTCATGCAGAGCCCCGGCGCCCCCGAGGAGGACCCCAGGGACGGCTTCGACCTTGGCGGCTGGCTGCCGCCGCACTTTGATGGGGAAACGGGCCAGTACATGAACGAGGTCTTCGATGAGGCGGACGCGTTCCTGCTGGGCCGGAGGACCTACGAGGCGATGGCTGGCTTCTGGCCCGCTGTCACCGACCCCGGCAACCGGGTCGGCAGCCAGTTGAACTCCCTCCCCAAGCATGTCGTGACCGCCACCATGAAAGACCTCTCCTGGCCGGGTTCGATGGCTCTCAGCGGTGACGTCGCACATGAGGTTGGCGAACTCAAGCGCACGCCGGGTCGGGAACTGCAGATCCACGGCAGCGGCGCCCTGGCCCGTTCCCTCATGCGCCAGGACCTCATCGACGCCTACCGCCTGGTTGTCTTCCCCGTGGTCCTGGGCCGCGGCCAGCGGCTCTTCGCTGACGGCGTCCGGCCGGCCACGATGCGCCTGGCAGGCACCCGGACCACCGGCCGTGGCGTGGTCATGCACACCTACGAAGCCGCAGGACGGCCGACGTTCGGCTCGGTCGTGCTCGAGGATGTCGCCGGGCCCGGCGACGTCGCGTTCGAGTAACCGTGCCGCGCTCGCGTGGCGAGGGCGCGGATCGTCGAACGGCTCGCCCGTCGTCAGCAGGTCCAGATAGCGAGTGTCCGTGTCAGGGCGGCGCGGAACTCACCGGCGTCGGCGATGTGCCCGTGCCCGGGGACCAGCCTATGCAGCGCCGTCCTGCGGTTCGATGCCGTGCTGGCGGAGAAGACCATGAAGGCGCTCGACCTCGTCGCTCAGGGATGGAAGGTCCAGGTGCGCGGTTGCCCATTCCTGCTGGCGGGAGTACTTCTCAGCGATCAATTGCTTTTCCTTGTCGCGCAGCACCGCGGCAGTCTCGAAGTCCTGGCCGTCGATGGCGGATTCCTTGTCGCGGCGGACCTGCGCGATTTCCCGGTCGAGGTCACGAACGCCCGGTCCGGTACCGACGCGATGCTCAACGGCCGACAGGCGCGACTCCATCGAGTCGAAACGGCCGAGGATCTCAGACAGCAGCCTGCGCTTCCCGCGGCCAGCCTTGCCGGAGCGCCGCGCGGCGCGTGCCGTCCCCGTCTCCTCCTTGCCCTGGTAGCCGTGCAGCAGCTGGATCACCTGCTGGCGGACCCGGTTGAGGTCGGCGCCGAGCTTGACGAGCACCTGCGCGGCGACGACCTCGCCCTCGCGGATCAGCCCGAGCAGGATGTGCTCGGTACCGATGTAGTTGTGGCCGAGATGCATGGCCTCGCGCTTAGACAGCTCCAGCGCCTTCTTGGCCTGCGGCGTGAACGGTATATGCCCGGCCCGCGGGTCCTGATGGCCCCGCCCGGTGATCTCCTCGACCTGCTGGCGGACCGCCTCCAGGCTGATCCCGAGCGACTCAAGCGCCTTGGCGGCCACGCCCGCACCCTCGTGGATGAGGCCGAGCAGGATGTGCTCGGTGCCGATGTAGTCGTGGTTGAGCATCCTGGCCTCTTCCTGAGCCAGGACCACAACCCGCCGCGCCCGGTCGCTAAACCTCTCGAACATGCTCCGCGCCGCCCTTCTCAGCCTCGTGCCGGCTCTGCCCAGTAGACATCACGATACATCTCGTTCGCAGATTAGCAAGATATATCGCGAGTTCGGTGGGAGCCGCGTTCCGAAAATCTTTTGAGATCTCTCGCAGCCCGGCCGAGCCGGAGATGAGCGCCGTGCCCGCGCTGCGGTCCGCTGCGGTCCGGCCCCAGTGACCCACCAACGACAGGTTGGACCGGACGTCGCCATGCAGTCACCCGACAGGGACTAGGACACCGCGCCATGGCATGGCCAGGCACGCAACTCGCCACGAAGGCCGCGGGTCGACTTGCGCCCGGCGTGACCCGTTCATCTCTCAGCCGGTGCCCGGATGGGACACTCAGGCTCGCCTAGCTCACCGCTCGACCCGCCTGGCTGCTGGTGATCATGGTCTGGGCGTAGGATTGGATCTATCTTCTAGTATCAGATCTGATACTGTCTTCTTATGCAGCGTGGCTCGGGGCGGACACGGGACGATGACCGGGCCAGCCCGCAAGCTCCCGGACTCCAGTGTCCTGAACTGCTGCAGGTTCTCGAATCAGCGGCGAGGCTCCAGCAGATTGTCCCCGATGCTGTGCTCGTGGGCGGGTCCGCGGCGGCACTGTGGGCCAACCATCGCTCTTCCCGTGACCACGGTCATGTACTGGCTGATCTGGCTGAGCGATTCAGCACGGTCCTAGCGGCAATCGAATCGACCGACGGGTGGGTAACCAACCGGGTTACTCCCGGAAAGATCATCCTAGGTGAGCTGGGTGATATCGAATCGGGCGTGCGCCAGCTGATACGCAACGAGCCACTGGAGGTATGCGAGGTCATCCTGCCGTCAGGCCGGAAACTCCGAGTGCCGACTCCTGACGAGACCTTGCGGATCAAAGGCTATTTGATTGTCCGGCGCAATCTGGTGCGCGACTACATCGACGTTGCCGCCCTTTCCGACCGATACCGGATCCAGCACGCCGCAGAGGTGTTCAGGCATATCGACGACTTCTACTCCGACCAGCGAGGCCCTGGCTCAGAGGGCGTCGCCACCCAGCTCGCCCGGCAACTGGCCGGCCCGCGGCCAGCGGATGTCCGGACCGTCAGACAGCTTCGCGAGTACAAGGGACTCGACGCCCGCTGGACCGACTGGAAGAACGTGACCGGCATCTGCCGCGCGGTGGCAGTAGAGATGGTGTGATGACCACCAGACTCAAATTCCGCAACGTGACCGCCTCGCCGGACGACCCAGTGGAGACCTGGCCGTTCGAGGGAGTTCTTGCTGCCATAGAACGTGGCACCCTTCCCGACTGGCGAAGGCTAGCGAACGCCATACGGGCCGATCCATGGGGTCCGGTAGCGCGGCAAGTCGAGGAGGCGATCCACATCTCCCGCTCTTACGGCACCACTGAGCTCCTGGAAGGTGTTATCGGGCAGGCGCGAAAGCTGGCTGCTGACTCAGAGCGTGCAGCGGTGGCCTCCGAGATCAGGAACCTGGTTGTCCGTTCAGGCCTGTCTCAGCAGGATTTTGCTAAGCGGATAGGAACTTCACGCGCTCGCCTGTCAACATACATGTCAGCAAAGGTCATGCCGTCGGCAGCGCTGATGGTACGGATGCGCCGTGTCGTAGATCATTCCGGCCACCTGGCGCAGGCCCGGCAGGGCGAGCAGGAAGAACACCCGCTCTCGCGATGAGGCTCGCGTGCTGATGCTCATCATCGGTCAGCCGCCGCGCCCGCACCGGCTCTGCCATCGCTCCTCCCGAACTCAATCCGCCACTACAGATTGGCCGTTCTGTGCCGCTCGGCCCAGCCGAACTCGCCGCCGGCAGGGCGGTGCATAGGAGCATCGATATGTGCGGCTGGCCACGGCGCTGCGTGTCCATTAATGTGCGGGCCGCAGCAGAAGCGGATTGCCAGTGGCGGGCACCCGTGTCGGCGTCGACGTGGCGACATGGGCGGCCTGCCTGGGTGCGCGGACCGCTGCCGCGCCGGGCTGGTACGATCAGCCGTCGTCTCGCTGCGGGTCCCCGAGGGGCCCCGCTCAGCGCACTCGGATGCAGGAGAAGACTATGGCCTCCCGGCTGAATCCGTACCTCAATTTCAACGGCAACGCCCGCCAGGCGATGGAGTTCTACGCGCGCGTGTTCGGCGGCAACCTCAGCCTCAGCACGTTCGCTGAGTTCGGCGCCAAGGACTCGCCCGACGCCGACCGGATCATGCACGGGATGCTCGAGACGGATGCCGGCTACACGATCATGGGTGCCGACATCACCAGCGACATGGAACACCACCCAATGACCGGTTTCTCGGTGAGCCTCAGCGGTGATGACGCCGACACCCTCCGCGGCTACTGGGACAAGCTGTCCGCCAGCGGGACCACGACGATGCCAATGCAAAAACAGGTCTGGGGCGACGAGTTCGGCATGTGCGTCGATGAGTTCGGCGTCTCGTGGCTGGTCAACATCAGCCAGCCGCAGGCGTAGCAGCTCATCGGGGCGCGCACCCGCGCCACTCCCCTTCGCTGCCACAGCAAAGCCCAAATCCGCGCTATGCGCGGCATGAGCGGAAACACTGGAGCCGCGATACCCAGCCAGAATCCACGTGAGCGGCGGCGGTATGACGGCCGTTTCCCGAAGCACGTTTCCCGCCGGGGCGGCCCTCGTTATCGGCCTCAGTCAGTACGGCGTACCAGGACTCCCCACCGTGTCTGCCCTGCAAGCTGCCGAGAATCCTCGGTCATCACCGGCCCGGCCACTGACGACCAGGAACCGTGGCCCAGACCGCGGCCGCCCCGATCAGGAGACGACATGCTCGCAGCCGTAACAGCTGGTGCCAGTCACCCCGCGGTCGCCGCCCTGCTTGGGCTCGGGGCGACGGGGCTCGCTGGCGTTGTAGTGGCCATGGCCTGGAATGTGCACGCGCGCCAGATCCGGCTCGCCGAGCAGCTGGCCCGCCGCCAGTTCATCGTGACTGCGGAAGCGGGCGCGGCGGGCCGTGCGGCGGATGGCGGCGGCGGTGAGGTCGCCCTTGAGGAGGCCGAGGGGGTCGCCGACGCGGGGCCAGCATCGCCGGTGGTCATCGACGGGCCGGAAACTGTGGTCACCGGCGAGCAGGCTCGCTTTCGCGTGCGGCCCTCAGGCAGCCAGAAGGTGGTGTCGTGGGCGGCCGGCGGCGGCTCGGTGTCGCAGTCTCCTGACCCGGCCCATCCCGACGAGCTGCTCCTGATCGCTGACCGGCCAGGCAACCTGACGATCACCGTGCGGGTGCGCGAGGGCATGACCGAACGCCGCGGAACGAAGTCCGTCACCGCCGTGGCGGACGTGACGACCACCGCGCCGCCCTTCACGCTGCGGCTGTTCCTGCAGGGCTGGGGGCTGGTAACCGTCGCTGTACTGATCATCGGATTCGCCGGAGCCCTCGATGCCCTGGGTAACTTCGCCTCCTCCGACTTCATCGCGCTGGTCGCTCCGCTGGCCGCGCTGCTCGGCGTGGTAGCCGTCGCGCGGGGAACGAGTGACGCACCTACCCGCCCCGGCCATGGCAAGGGCACAACCACGCCTAGACCCTGAGGCCTACCGCGCGGTCCGCCGAGCCACTCATGCTCGGCAGGGCGCGCGTATGCGAGGCAGCAGCCGTCCGCAACTAACCAGCACCTTGGTCGTCCCCGCGCTGAGTGCGGCCGGGCGCAGATGGTCAGCTACGACGACTTGCGGTGCGGGCCGCGCCGAGAGGCGTGATGACACTCGAGCGCTGGTCTCCGCACGGCGGCTACCGCCAGGACAGCCGCGCCTGCCCGTAACGGCCGGGGAAAGACCTGGTGTCAGCGTCGCTGAGCTGGCCGGCCCGGTGGTTGAATGCAGTTGCCATGACCTACGAGCTGTCGGCGGTGGTCGCGGGCGCTTCGCTCATCGAGGAGATGACCGGGCGCTTCCAGCACGCGGTGCAGGTGCCCTTAGGCCAGGCGCTGGCCCTGATCCCGGCGGGCGGCCAGTGGCTGGGCGAGGTCGGCTGGTCGGCGGACGAGCGACAGTATCCGCCGTTCGAATGCCTCAGCGGCTGGCTGGCCGAGTTCCTCCGCCTGGCGTCGCTGCAGGGTCCGGTTGCGTACGTGGAGATCGACGAGCAGCAGGACCGCACCTTTGAAGCTGCGGTCGCCTGGTCCGGCGGCGAGCTGGCGCTGCCGCCGCAGGCGCTCTGGCCCGGCGAAGGACTGCCCCAGGGCGGTGGCCCGGTGGTGGAGGCGTTCCGCGTCCTCGGCGTCACCGGCGAGCCCGGCCGCAGCCTCGGGGTTCACCCGTTCAGCCACACGAAGCAGTGGCTGGAGGTCCCCGGGCTGATCGAGCGGCTGCCGGCGATGGAGCTGGTCTGGGGCAGCCCGACGAGGAATGGGCAGGTTTCGACTTCGACACGGACTACAAGATCGAACTCGGCGACCACCTGTTCCGCCTGAGGGCGGGTGCGGCACCGGATGGCTCTCGCTACACCGTCACGTTCTCGCGGCGGGTCGTCCTTGAGCTAGATCAGCTGCCCGGCGGCTGGTGCCTGCAGAAGCGCCGGCTCCGGTAGCGTCCGCCCGTCCTCCGGATTCTGTCAACCTGAATGAGGCACCATTAGGTGGGCAGCGAGAACCAGCACGACCTTGCCACCTTTGCCGCATACCCGCAGGACCCGGTGGCCGGGCTCTTCGCCGAGGTCGCCGATGTCCGCGCCGATGGCCTCGAAGATCCGCAGGCCCAGTAGCCCGAGCATGGCGACCAAGGCGAACAGCTGCTGGGAGGGTGTAAGCAGGATGTGATCGCTGCAGTCCCGGCTGGCGGCGTTCGCGACTGCTACGGAGGTTTCAGATGAGCGATAACGACTTCCCAGATCCCGAGAGCGGTTTCGTGGTCACCCACTTCCTGGTGGTTTCCGATCAGGAGAGGTCTCGTGCTTTCTACCAGTCGGTGTTCGGGGCGAGGGTGCTGGTGGAACGCGACCCGGTCATCTTGAAGATCGCCAACAGCTGGCTCATCCTTAACGTGGGCGGCGGCCCGACCGATGACAAGCCCACGGTGACGCTCGCACCACCGGCTGACCCGGCCCG
Source organism: Streptosporangiaceae bacterium (assembly GCA_035299845.1). Classification (GTDB taxonomy): domain Bacteria; phylum Actinomycetota; class Actinomycetes; order Streptosporangiales; family Streptosporangiaceae; genus Palsa-506. The sequence continues at coordinate 12,723 of DATGVY010000710.1, read as the reverse complement.
GGCCAGCGCGTTTCTCAACATCAGGGTCGCGGACATCGCCGCGGCCTACGCCGAGTGGTCGGCGAGAGGCGCCGAGTTCCTGACCGAGCCTAAGGACCACGGGCGCGAGATCCGCGCCTACATCCGCGACCCCGATGGCCACTTGATCGAGGTCGGCCAGACGACGGCAAGGCCAGGCCCGGGCTAGAGCGGCAGTTCTGGCCGCCGACTGATCACCGGGCAACCCGACGTCGCGAAACACGGCCGCAGATCAAGCCCACCCCTCGCGTCAGCGAGGCTCACGCTTCCGCTGCCCGGGCTTATGAGACCGGCGCCGTGGATAACCTCGTCGCCCTGCTCGCCGACGACGTCTGGCAGACCATGCCGCCGATTCCGCTGGAGTACCAGGGCCGCGAGCTGGTGGCCCGGTTCCTCACAGCGGTCGTCTTCCGGCCGCGGCCGCCCCGGCTCCCCCGGCTCCCGAGGCTGCCGGGTGAGCCTGGCTGATCAGTGGTGACCCGCCCCGACGGCCCGGCGCGCGCCGGCCAGGCCGCTCAAAGGCAGAGGCCGGCGGAGCCGCCTATGCGCTGGCTCGAGGAGCTTGCGAAGGACCACGGAGCGCTCAGTTGCGGCCTGCCATCTTCGAGCACATCTGAGGTTCATAACCCACCGCGCTCACCCGGATGCTGTTATCGCCCGCAGACGGCGCGCAGGTGTGGTGCATCCTGGCGCTGCCAGTATGGTTCGGCCCTGGTGTGCCGGGAACGTGCTGCTCACGAGCGCCGGGGATCGGCCGTACTGGCCAGGCCACTTCCGGCGCCCTGGGCATGGGTCGCCGGGTACGGCCTGCGCATGGAAGATGTGGACGGAGGGATTGATGGCGGAACCAGGTGCGGGCGCGGCTCGGGCAGGCGCGCCATGGCTGGCTGGGGCCGCCTACCTCGACGGGAGGTACTGCCCGATCGAGGAAGCGAAGATCTCAGTGCTCGACCTGGGTGTAACCCGCTCGGACTGCACCTACGACGTGGTTCATGTCTGGCGCGGGCGTTTCTACCGGCTGGACGCCCACCTCGACCGGTTCAGCGCCAGCCTGGCCCGGCTACGGCTTGACCCTGGTCACGACCGCGGCGAAATTGAGGGCATCCTGCACGGGTGCGTCCGCCGCACGGGCCTGCGCGAGGCGTATGTGTCAATGACCTGCACCCGGGGCCGCACCGTGGCCGGCAGCCGCGACCTGCGGACCGCCCGGAGCACCTTCTACTGCTTCGCCGTGCCTTTCGTGTGGATCAGCAGACCGGACCAGCAGGCCACGGGCGCGAGCATGTGGATCAGCCAGGTGACTCGTATCCCGCCGGAGAGCGTTGATCCTTCGGTCAAGAACTATCACTGGCTCGACATGGACATGGCCCAGCTGGACGCCTACGACCACCATGCCCAGCTCGTCGTGCTTCGTGACCTGTCCGGCACGATTACAGAGGGACCGGGCTTCAACGTGTTCGCTTATGTCGACGGGCGGTGGCTAACCCCGGCCAGCGGCACGCTCAAGGGCATCACCCGCCGCTCCATGATCGAGCTGGCCGATGAGGCTGGCTACCCCGTTGAGGAGGGACGGCTGAGCGCCAGTGATCTGCGCCGGGCAGCCGAGGTGCTGGTCACGTCGACTGCCGGAGGGATCATGGCGGTGACCGTCATCGATGGCAAGCCAGTCGGCGCGGGCGTGCCAGGGCCGCTGACAACACAGCTGAAGGACAGGTACTGGGGCCGCCATGAGGATCCGCTGTACTCCACCCCGGTCCGCTACGAGGAACAACCCTGAACGCCGGGCTGCAGCACGGCTGACGCGCACTCCACCCGCCGCATTCGACGCTGACAGCGCCGACGGGCCCGGCACTGCCCCGCGTCGGCTCGATGGCCGGTGACCCAGCTCAATGTTCGCATCATCTGACCGCATGTGCGGGCGCTGGCTCGGCTGGGAGCCGGCGGCGGGGTGCGGCGTTAGACGATGTAGCTGAGGTCTTTGGCGGTCAGGGAGGCGGGGAGCAGCCGGAGCCATGTCGTTCCTGTCCTGGCAGGATCGTCGTGCAGGTAGCGGCGGAAGCGGCCATCCCATTTCGACTCATCCGCGCCCAGGTAGCGGGTCAGCTTGCGGCGGCCCCGGGGCACGTCGAAGGGCAGGATCTCGGCTGTCCCGTGCGCGATCACCTGGCGGACGAGCCCGGTAGCCAGATCGCACACGTCGACCACGAGGGCGATGGCCGGGTCGGCATGGACCCTGGCAAGGAGCCTGGCCCACGGTCCGGTCAGGATCCAGAACGCGCCGTCTTCCCACAAGAACCAGGTCGGCCGCACGGTCGGGCCACTGGTCGCAACCCGCGCGGTCAGCGGCTGGGCGAGGAAGGAATCCACGTTGAAAGCGTGCGCTGCCACCAGCTGATCGTAGACGTACGGCACGGCATGGTCCGTGTCCGCGGAGCCTGCGGAGGCATCACGCTGGCATCAGCGGACTTCTAGCCGAAGCCGCTCTAGCCGAAGCCGCACCCTGCCCGGCAGAAGCGGGCGTCTCCTGGCGGCTCCACCGCCTCGGAGGTTGGAAACTCAAGCACCACAAGGTGATTCGGAAACGGCTCACCCTCAAGCGACGTGGGGGGCTGCCGCGAGAACGCGGCCGCCCGCCGCAGCGATCTGCGTCCCCGCAGTTTCCGCATACTGCTGCATGTACTGCGTCCGGTCGGTGACTTCGATATGAGCGACTACGTAGTGCGGCATTTGACCATCCTTCCTTGCCTAGTACGCGAGATACACACGCGACGATCCGTGCGTCATGCCGCCCGACGACGGGTCGAGGGTCCTTGCCCGATCCGTCGGACTGGGTCGTCGACCGTCGTGGACATCAGAACGGGACCTGGTGACGGAGCAGCCCGGCACCGGCGCCGCGGCCGGAGAGGATGCGGCAGAACTCGACGGCGTCGAGGTGGACCTGCTCGCCGTCATCTCCGTGGACAAAGGTGCCGCCGGCGGGGCCATCGAGGGTGAGTGTGAACAGTTGGCGGTGGGTTCTGGCCCATTCGGCCACAACATCGGCGACGATGCGGCCGTCGTGCTCAGGTGTGAGCACAAGGTCCTTGCCGGTGGCTCGGGTGAGGTCGACGCGGTGCATCCAGTAGTCGCGGTTCATGATGGTGCCGATGAGGTAGCCCAGCTTCCAGGTGCCCTCGATGGGTGCGCCCGGTTTGGACGGCACAGCTCGCAGCAGGCCGGGCGTGCGGCGCCGCCCACGCACCGCCTTGGGGGCGACGTCCCGCATGCGGTCGGCCATCTCGGTGGGCGACAGCGACGCGTGGTCCCGAACCTGCAGGGCGGTCATCTCGTCGATCATGGGCCCGCCGCTGCGCTTGGCTGCCTTGGTGGCGGCCCGGTACTGCCGGACGAATTCGCGGGTGCGGGCGTTGGCCTCCATGGCCCCCAGCACATGAGACAGCAGCGCCTTGACGTCCTAGCCCACGCAGTCAGTCGGGCCTGACCAGTTGGGTTCGTCAAGTTGGTCCACCACGTCTAGCAGACGGGTGGCCTCCACCTGCGCCAGAGCCATCGCCACACGGTGGTCCATCGTGGGGATCGTCCCCACCTCGGTCACTGTCATGGTCATCGCTTCCTCCTCGCTGGTCGCGTGGTCAGCACATGGTCGGCGTACATGTCCACCGTTCGTCGATAGCCGCCGCCACCGGTCCCGCCGGGGAGTCGGGGCACCGACGAACCGAAGGGCCCGGGGTTAGGCACGGGTGACGCTCGGGGGGATGTTCTGGTTCAGCGCAAAGATGTTTTCGGGGTCGAATTTGTCCTTCAGTGCCACCAGGCGCCGGAACTTGTCCTCACCGTAGGAGGCCTGTAGTCGTGCTCCTTCGTCGCCGGCGATGAAGTTGGGGGGCGCGGTTTGAACCGCCGGAGCGGACCCGATGCGCCTTCGCGAAGCCAAGTCCCGGCACCGATCAACCTGGCCGGCCGAAGGCCGGCGAGGATCGCGGCGGGCCACATCATCGATGCCCGTTCGCCGGTACGGACGTACCTCATCGCAGAACCGGACGTTCGCTACACGCAGCCGCAGTGCATAGTGCAGCCGCAGTGCATAGTTATGCGGACTCGCCGGATCGCGGACGGCGGAAGGCCGATCGGCCGACGTGCGTGGGAACCGCTGGCTGCGCACACTAAGCCGCCGTTCTGGCGCGTGGGGCCGGCCGGCCTTCGACGATACCAGCCCGCACGGAACTGGTGATCTGCGCGTGGGCTGGCAGGGCTGACTAACGCCCGGTCGCGCCAAGAACAGTGGGCGCAGCCGTAGATCGGCCAATGCGGCACCGTCTGCTACTCACGTTGGCGGACGCTGGCAAGCTGCGTCTAGGGCAGCACGAGCCGCACGATGACCTCGCCGTTCCCGTCGAACTCGCCCGTCGGCACGAACCCGAGCTGCTGGTAAAACCCGGCCGGCCCGCCGTCCTGCGGTACGTAGCTGGTCAGCAGCTCCGTCGCACCCTCGGCCCGCACGAGCTCCGCGACCTGCCGAACGACCTCCAAGCCGTAACCGCGGCCCTGATGCCGCTCGTCGATAAGCAGCTTCCACAAGAACCACGGCCCGATGATCTCCGGCGGCTGCGGCTCCACGTTCCAGCTCACCATCACGAACCCGACCGGCTGGCCGCCCGCGCAGACCGCCCGGTACCACGGCTTGGCGTGCGGGTACTCAGCGGCCTCTGCCAGCGCGCTCCGCACCGACCCGACGAACCGCTCCTGCCCGGGTGCGACGCGCAGCGCAAGGACCGCCTCACGGTTCCCATCGGTGATCTCGCCGAGCGTCACGACCACGGCGGTCAGCCTACCTGCCCGGTACCGGCACCGGCGGCGTCCTGGAGGCTGGTAGCCGCGTGCATAGCGGATCTGGAGCGCGCGCCCGAACGCAAGTAGCAGAGCCACTGCGCCGCCTGCGAAGAAGAGATCCGCAACACCGACATCAGGGCACGGCCAGGACCAGGCCTGCTACCCCCAGTCCCCCAGACGACCCGTCCGCAGGCAGCGACGTGAGCATCCCAGGACCGAGTCTGGTTTTTTGCGGCGATGTCCGCCGGTCTGGCGGCCCGATCGGCGGTGCGGTTCCAGCGTATGAGTAGTGCCCAGAGAAGGGCGGCCTCGGAAGGATAGGCCGGCCTGGGGAATCCAGCTCGGCCATGCCGACGTTATCCGGCTGATTTTCCGCCACCACCTACCACCGCCGCGCTCCACTGAACCAGCCACATGGCCACGGGAGCCATGACCTCATTCGGAGAGCTGGCAGTCCGCCGTCAGCACAGCTCGTGACAGCCCCTGCATCGCAGTTCATACCTTCGGCGAGGACCTCGACAGCGCCAAGCCCGCGTGATGAACGCCGCTTGTTGACTTGGCTAGGCCGGGCCGATAATGCGCCAAAGGTCAGTTGTCACTGTCGCCCGGCGGGAGGGTCCGATGGCTCACCTTAGTTCACTGCTGGAACGCGCTGCAGCCGACCACCCCGGCCGGCCTGCTATCAGACTCGACGACCTCGTGCTGACCTACTTGCAGCTACGCGAGGCCGCCGGCCAAGTGACGTCCCTGCTGATATCCGCCGGAATAGCGCCGGGGGACAGGGTCGGGCTCATGCTGCCCAACATCCCGGCGTTCCCGATCGCGTTCTACGGAGCGCTGGGTGCCGGGGCGGTCGTGGTGCCGATGAACCCGCTGCTGAAGAGCCGCGAAGTCGCCTACTACCTCGGCGACTCCGGCGCTAAGGCGATGTTCGCCTGGCACGGCGCGGCGGGGGAGGCCGCCAAGGGCGCCGCCGGCGCCGGCGCGCAGGTGATCGGCGTAGACGACGCGGACCTCAGCGCCGTGCTCGCGGGCGTGCCGCTCGAGCCAGCCAGCGCACCAGCCGCTGAGGACGACACCGCCGTGATCCTCTACACCTCCGGGACCACCGGGCGGCCGAAGGGCGCCCAGCTCACCCACGCCGGCCTGGTCCGCAATGCCAGACTCACTGCCGAGACGCTGCTGAACAACAGTCCCGACGACGTCATGATGGGCTGCCTGCCGCTGTTCCATTGCTTCGGCCTGACCTGCGGCCTGAACGCGACCGTCATGGCAGCAGGAACGCTGACCCTGCTGCCCAGGTTCGAGGCGGGCAAGGCCCTGGAGATCATCGAGCGCGACACGGTCACGATCTTCGAGGGGGTGCCGACCATGTACGCCGGGATGCTCCATCACCCGCGAGCCGATGTGGTCCGGGCCGCCTCCCTGCGCCTGTGCGTCTCCGGCGGCGCGGCCCTGCCGGTGGAGATCCTGCGCGGGTTCGAGGAGAGATTCGGCTGCATGATCCTCGAGGGCTACGGGTTGTCGGAGACCTCACCGGTGGCCTCGTTCAACCACCCGGACAAGCCCCGCAAGCCCGGCTCGGTCGGCACGCCGGTCGAGGGAGTGCAGATGCGGCTGGTCGGCGCCGACGGCGCGACGGTCCCGCCCAGCGAGATCGGCGAGATCGCGATCCGGGGCCACAACGTCATGAAGGGCTACTGGGGAAAGCCCGAAGCCACCGCGGAGGCGATCCCGGACGGCTGGTTCCGCACCGGCGACCTCGGCCGCGTCGACGAGGACGGCTACTACTACATCGTCGACCGCAAGAAGGAAATGATCATCCGAGGCGGTTACAACGTGTACCCGCGGGAGATCGAGGACGTCCTGTACGAGCATCCGGCGGTAGCGGAGGCAGCGGTGATCGGCCTCCCGCACCCCGATCTGGGCGAGGAGGTGGCCGCGGCGGTCACGCTCAAGCCGGGAGCCACCGCCACCGCCGACGAGCTGCGGAACTTCGCCAGGGACCGGGTCGCGGCCTACAAGTATCCGCGGCACGTCTGGCTGGTGCCTGAGCTGCCCAAAGGCCCGACAGGAAAGATCCTGCGCCGCGACGTGCACCCGCCCGAGGACCTGCGATGACCGCCGCCACCGCGCCTGCCGGAAACGACCAGCAGGCGCCGGAGGCCGCGGGCGACGCCGCCGGGGCGCTCGACCTGCTCCTGGCCGATGCCGCGCTCGGTGTGCTGCGCCGGTTCCGGCCAGACAGCTCAGCTCTCCGCCTGGCCGTCGCCCTGGCGAGGCGGCCCCAGCTGGTCGGCCGCCAGGCCGCGACGCTCGGCTCCGAGCTCGGCAGGATCGCGGCCAGCCGGTCGCAGATCATGCCCGGCCGCCGGGACCGCCGGTTCGCCGACCCGGCCTGGAGCCATAACCCGCTGCTCAGGCGGACCGTCCAGGTCTACCTGGCCGCCGCCCGGGCCGCCGAGGACCTGCTGGCAAGCGCGGACCTGGACTGGCGGGACGACGAGCGGCTGCGGTTCGTCTTGCTGAACCTGATCGCCGCCGTGGCGCCGAGCAACAACCCGCTGCTGAGCCCGCTGGGATGGAAAGCGCTCATCGACACCGGCGGCCTCAGCGCCGTGCGCGGCATCCGCGCGCTGGCCAAGGATCTGGCCACCGCGCCTCGCGTGCCCGCGATGGTGGACCCGGCCGCGTTCGAGGTCGGCAAAGATCTGGCGGTAACAAAGGGCTCCGTGGTGCTCCGCACCGAAATGCTCGAGCTGATCCAGTACCAGCCGACCACCGAGCGGGTCTACCGCTACCCGCTGCTGATCGTGCCGCCGATGATCAACAAGTACTACATCACCGATCTCGCACCGGGGCGCAGCATGGCGGAGTACCTGATCGGACAGGGCCTCCAGGTGTTCACCATCAGCTGGCGCAACCCAGACAGCCGCCACCGCGACTGGGACACCGACAGCTACGGCGGCGCGATCGTCGAGGCGCTGGCGGCTACCAGAGAAGTCAGCCGGGCAGCCAAGGCCAGCATCTGCGCGCTGTGCTCGGGCGGCATCGTCTCCTCGATGGTGGCCGCGCACCTGAGCGCGACCGGGCAGCTGGACCAGATCGCCAGCCTGTGCCTCGGCGTGACGGTGCTGGACCAGGCACCGGCCGGCACCGCCGGCGCGGTCATAGACGAGCGGACAGCCGCCGCGGCGATAGCCGCCTCGCGGGCCCGCGGCTACCTGGACGGGCGGGCCCTGGCCGAAGTGTTCGCCTGGCTGCGGCCAGACGACCTGATCTGGAACTACTGGGTCAACAACTACCTGCAGGGCATGACGCCGCCGCCGTTCGACATCCTGTACTGGAACGCCGACACGACCAGGCTGCCCGCGGCGCTGCACAGGGACTTCATCGGCCTCGCGCTCGCCAACGCGCTGACGGTACCCGACTCGGCGACGATGCTCGGCTCGCCTGTGGACCTGTCGAAGGTGGAAGTGGACTCCTACGTGACCGCGGGCATCGCCGACCACTTGTGCCCCTGGCAGTCGTGCTACCGCAGCACTCAGCTGCTCGGCGGCGCGGTCAGGTTCGTGCTTTCCACCAGCGGGCACATCGCCTCCATGGTCAATCCGCCGACCAACCCGAAGGCGAGCTTCCAGACCGCGGCCGACAACCCGGCCGACCCGCGCGAGTGGCTGGCGGCGGCCGCCACGGTCAGCGGCAGCTGGTGGCCCGACTATGCCTCCTGGCTGGCGGCGCGCAGCGGCGGCGACAAGAAGAGCCCGGCCAGGGCCGGGCGGAAGGGCTACCCCGTGCTGTGCGCGGCACCCGGCACCTATGTTCTCGACCGTTAACGTGCGTAGCCTGGCCGTCGACGGCCAGCAGCTGCGGATCGCGGTGCGACCTGCCCGCCGGCGGGCCCGGCCCGCCCGGACGCCGCTGCTGCTCATCAACGGTATCGGCGCGAGCCTGGAGCTGCTTGAGCCGTTCGTGGACGAGCTGGACCGGGCGCTGGAGGTCATCAGGTTCGACGTGCCAGGCGTCGGCGGGTCGCCGCTGCCGACCGTACCCTACCGGTTCACCGGACTGTGCCGGCTGATCGCCCGAATGCTGACCACCGTCGGCTATGACCGCGTCGACGTGCTCGGCATCTCCTGGGGCGGCGGGGTCGCGCAGCACTTCGCGGCCTTCCAGAGGTCGCGCTGCCGCCGGCTGGTGCTTGTCAGCACGGCGACAGGTGCGCTCATGGTGCCGGCCCGGCCGGCCGTGCTGGCCCGGATGGTCACCCCCAGGCGGTACACCGACCGCGGCTATCTTCAGCGCGTCGCGCCGGACTTGTACGGCGGCAGCGCGCGGGCCGACCCCGGCCGGATCACGGCGGCGATGAACGCGCACAACAGGGTCGGCTCCGCGCGCGGTTACCTGTATCAGCTCGGCGCCGGGGCCGGCTGGACGAGCGTCCCGTTCCTGCCCTTCATACGGCAGCCAACCTTGATCGTGTCCGGTGACGATGACCCCATCATCCCGCTCGCCAACGCCCGGCTGATGCACAGGCTGATACCGGCCTCTCGGCTGCACGTGTTCCACGGCGGCCACCTTGGCCTGGTGACCGAGGCAAAGCAGCTGGCACCGGTCATCAGCAGCTTCCTGGCCGAGCCGTGAAAGGAGATCTGGCATGGACCCAGTCCTGGACGCCGACTTCTACTCCCTGGAGCAGCTGCTCGACGAAGGCGGGCGGCAGCTGATCCTGCGCGTCAGGCAGTTCATGGAGAAGTCGGTCGCGCCGGTCATCAACCACTACTGGGTCAGGGAGGAGTTCCCGCACGACCTGGTCGGCGGACTGGCGGGCCTCGGCATAGCCGGGCTGGCCTGCCAGGGGTACGGCTGCGCCGGCGGCAGCAGCCTGCTCGATGGCATGATCGCCATGGAGCTGGGCAGGGTGGACTCCTCCATCGCCACGTTCATGGGCGTGCACGGCGGCCTGGCGATGGGCTCCATCTACCTGTGCGGGTCGGATGAGCAGAAGCAGCGCTGGCTGCCCGCCATGGCCAGGATGGAGAAGATCGGCGCGTTCGCGCTGACCGAGCCGGACGTCGGCTCGGGCGCGGCCGGCGGGCTCACGACCACGGCCAGCCGGGACGGGGACGAGTGGGTTCTCAACGGGCAGAAGAAGTGGATCGGCAACGCGACCTTCGCCGACCATGTCATCGTGTGGGCCCGCGATACCGGCGACAACCAGGTCAAGGGCTTCGTCGTGGACTCGGGAACCGACGGCTTCTCCGCCACCAAGATGCGGGACAAGATCGCGCTGCGGGTGGTGCAGAACGCGCAGATCACGCTGGACAACGTGCGCGTCCCTGAGCAGGACCGGCTGCAGCAGGCGAACTCGTTCCGCGACACCGCCGCGGTGCTCCGCGTCACCAGGGCGGGAGTGGCCTGGATGGCGACCGGATGTGCCCGCGGCGCTTACGAGCACGCCCTCGCCTACGCCCGCGAGCGGCAGCAGTTCGGCAAACCCATCGCGGCGTTCCAGCTAGTTCAGGATCTGCTGGTCCGGATGCTCGCCAACGTCACGGCGTCAGCGTGCCTGTGCGCCCGGCTGTCCCAGCTGCAGGATGCCGGGCAGGCGAAGGATCACCACTCGGCGCTGGCCAAGGCGTTCTGCACGGTGCGGATGCGCGAGACCGTCGGTTATGCCCGCGAGCTGCTTGGCGGGAACGGGATCCTGCTGGAGAACCAGGTCGGCAGGTTCGTGGCCGACGCGGAGGCCATCTACTCCTACGAGGGCACCCGCGAGATCAACACGCTGATCGTCGGCCGCGCTATCACCGGCACCGGAGCCTTCGTCTGACCGGCCGAACCGCTAGCCGAGCGACTTGCCCCGCAGCTCCTCGGGGGCATAACCCTGTCCGTCACGCAGTGTCAGCACACCAGTGGTGTCCTAAGCCCTCGGCGGGTGGCGACATAACGATGCTGAATCGAAAATCGGTCGGTCAGTGGGCAGGCGGCAGCACCCGGCGGAGCGCTAGCGGAGCTGGGTTCTTTCGGCGGGACGTGGTCGTGGCGGCGAGGGCGGGCAGCATCCCGTTGAAGTGCGCTTCCAGCGGCGCGGAGTTTCGGCAGATGCAGGTGGCCATCGACGCAGCGGAACTGGTGATCGGCTTCGAGCATCCCGGCGGCGCACCGGCGCAGTGCCATCTGCCCGCCAGGCCAGCGCTTGACGTTTCTGGTGTGCTCTCTGCAAATCTCGATCATCGACTCGACGGGATTGGTCGAGCGGAGCGTCCTGGCCAGGGTAGGCGGCACGCCCAGGCCCAGGATGGTGCTTGACCCCGCGGTGTCGATAGCGAGCGCGACGACGCAGGTTGTACCGCCACGCAGACAAGCTCGGTGCGCTGAATGTCATGTATTACTCGCAGGGAGACGAGCACGGCTGGCATTTCGACGGAGCGGACTTTGTCGTCACGCTGATGCTGCAAGCGCCGCTGGCCGGTGGCCAGTTCGAGTACGTGCCGATGCTGCGCAGCGCCGATGACGAGAACCAGGAGGGAGTGCGCCGCCCGCTCCAGGCGACCGCTCCGGACTTCGCGCGATGAGCGGCGCCGCCGGCACGCTCGCCCTGTTCCGCGGGCACCTCAGCCCGCACCACGTCACCGCCGTCACCGGTGCCAGACCCCGCATCAACGCCGTGCTCTCCTACGCGCCTGCCCCCGGCGCACGGCTGAGCGACTCCACAAAGCAGCTCTTCTACGGACGGACCAGCTGATCATGTCCGGCAAGCCCCCGGCCCACCGGCGCGCCGCTCTGACGGCCAAGCCCACGATCCCCCTTGCCGGGCCAGATCGCCGCGACGAATGACGTCACGGGTGCCTGCTGTCATGACGCGTATCTCCTGCCTGCTATTCACCGGGACAACGGCTCATGCGGACCGTGCCCGTGGCGCAGGCCTACCCAGCCAGACGAGGCAAGTTGGGCGCCCAAGAGCCCGCCGGCGACCAATTTGTGATATCACGGCTACCCACAACGAGCGGACCTGTGACCGGCCAGGTACCGCACTCACATGCCGGCTTGAGCGCCCGGCCTCAATCGCTCACGGCAGCGTATATCCCGTCAGGCACTAGTGAGATATCCTGCAGAGGGAGGTGGAGATGGCCAAGACGCTCATCGACGTCGACGAGGAGTACCTCGCCGCTGCCCAGCAGGCGCTGCACACCGAGACCAAGAAGGACACCGTCAATGCTGCCCTGCGCGCGGTTGCCGCGCTGGCAGCCCGGCGCAGGGATCTGCAGCGTCTGGTCTCTGGCCTGCCCGATCTTGAGGACGAGCAGGTGATGCGCTCCGCATGGCAGCGGTAGCCAGCCACCTGGCGGACACCAGCGCGCTGGCGCGCCTGCGGCACGAGCCGGTGGCCATGGTGCTGGGCCCGCTGATCGAGGCCGGACTAGTAGCCACCTGCGGCGTCATCGAGTTCGAGCTCGGATGGGCCGCCAGGACCAGTGCAGAGTTCGATGAACTGCGCGCCGACCGCGACACCGGCTACGAATGGCTCGCCACCCACGATGAAGACTGGCGCCGCGCGCTCGATGTCCAGGCCGCGCTCTGGCGCGACGGGCAGATCCGGGCAGTCGGATTCCCCGGCCTGCTGATCGCCGCCGTAGCCGAGCGAGAACAAGTCACCGTGCTGCACTACGACAGCGACTACGACCTGATCGCGAAGATCACCGGACAGCCAGCACGATGGGTCGTCCCCCGCGGGACCGTTCCGTAGCCACTCCACCCAAGCCGCATCCGCGCGGCGCACAAGCGTTCTGGCATATCGGCTGGCCGGGGACCGTCCGGTCCCGACGGGACTCTGGCGCCGGTTTGGCCCGGATCTCGCCTTCCTTCGTAGCG
>DATGVY010000709.1:0-2928 GCA_035299845.1 Streptosporangiaceae bacterium | reverse complement strand
CCCATAGGCTTCTGCCAGCTCGGCCTGGAACTGCTCGTCAAAAAACTCATGGCGATGCTGGCGCAAGAACACGAACAGCTTCGCCCGCCGGACCGCCTTGATCACCGCCTGCTCCGCCGGTGATGGCTCCACCGGCGGGCGCCACACCTCAGGACGCATCGAACTTCCTCCCTCGCCGCAGCCGATCCTTTACCACCCGCTCCAAACAGGGAGTAGCACATGCGACGATCGCAAACCGGCGCCACGCCGAAACTCGGCCCTGCTACTTGACCGACGCTCTAGAACAGGGCGTAGCACACGCGACGACCCTAAACCCGCGCCACGCTGAAACCCGGCGCCACTACTTGACCGGCGCTCTAGTCGCCAGCCCGCCCACGTGCTGAATCTCGGCACCGCTCACCTTCGAGGTGAGCGGTCACCGGATTCACCACCTGCGGAGGGCGGCATGCGGCTGACGCCCCGCGCGCTGACCTCAGCCGTGCACGGCGGCGAGCAGCTCGGCGTAGGAGCGGACCAGCAATGCGCGCTCGGCGGCCAGCAGCGGGCTGGCCGGGTCACAGCCCTGCGCTACCCACTCGTCGGAGATGTCCATCGCGCTGGCCCGGTGCCCGGCAGCTGCCCGCAGGCCCGCCTCGGCGCCGCCGTAGACCTCCGCGTACAGCCGCGCCAGGGCGGTCACCAGCGGCGAGGCGCCGTCGGGCAGCTGGCCATGCTGATGGGCGCGGTGCACGGCCCACCAGTCGACCTCCAGCCGGGCGGCGCGGGCCGGGTTGGCGGGCTCGCCGTGTGCCAGTCGCAGCAGGGCGTAGAAACGGCGCATGCAGCGCCGCGCGCCGTCGGGATCATTGTCTGCTGACGCCCACAGCTGGTTGGCCCGCAGTACCAGCCAGGCTCCGTGCAAGGTCCGTGTCCAGTTCATCTGGAACGCAGCCCGTACCAGCCGGACGGACAGCACGAGGAACTGCGGCCACCGGCGCCGGTAATACGCCATCCACATCGCGCATTCCAGCCGCCCGACCATGACCGGGCTGAACGACCGCAGCGGGCTGGACTCGCGGCCGGCGGCGGGCCTGCCCGTGGCCGGCTGGCCTGTGGTCGGCCGGCCAGCAGCAAGTCGGGCTGCCGTCTGCCGGAGTGCCGCAAGCCGCCCTGCTGCGAGCCGGGCTGCGGCCGGCGGGCCTGTGGTGGGCCGGGCTGTGGTGGGCCGGGCTGTGGCCGGCGGGGCTGTGGCCGGCGGGGCTGTGGTCGGCAGGCCGTCCAGGCCGGCCGGGCCGGCGACCTCCTCCAGCCGGACGCCGAAACCGCGGGTTGCCAGCCGCAGCAGCACGGGGCCGGGCCGCACCAGGTCGGCGACGCGCGCCGCGCTCAGCTCCTCGAGCTGCCCGAGCCGGGCAGCGTAGGCACTGTCGCCCTGCCGGCGGCTGCCGCTCAGCGCTTCGGCATTGGCCCACACCTTGGCGCGTGACTCACGCAGGAAGCGCCGGGTGGCCGCGCGGTTCAGCGGCTGCAGGACGTCGTCCCGCCAGGACCGGGCGGTGGCGAGCTCGCGCAGTTCTGCGTCCTCGGCCCGCACCCTGGCGGAGAGCACCTCATCGATCTTGCGGTGATCTGCTTCCCGCCGGGCGAGCAGCGCGGGGTCGTCGAACTCGTCGTCGCTGATCACCGCAAGCAGCGCCTGCGGCAGGTCGTAGTTGATATGCGCGTTCATCCCGAGCAGCACGTGCTGCAGCGCGGGCAGGCTGCGGTGGCCGGCCGCCGCAGCAAACGCGACCGCCCACGGCCGTGGCACCGGGTCGCCGCGGCGGGCCGCATCGAGCGCGTCGAGGTAGAGCCGGGCGAAGGCGACGTCCCAGCGCTCTACCCAGCCGCCATCGAGGAAGGCGCCGGCCCGCAGCGCATCCGCGACGGCGCGGGTGGTCCGCAGGTAGGTGGCATGGAACGCGGCCCTGGCGTCGCCTGCCTGGCGCAGTTCATCAAGCTGGGCGGTCATCCGCGCTATCAGCGCGTCGATGCTCACCGTACCCCCCGTAAATCCCGTATTTCCCGGCTCTTCCCGTCGGTCCCGCGTCTTCCCCGGCCTGCGCGCGCGGCGGCGGGCGTCCGGCCCTTCCTGAAGCGTAATCCTGCTTGCTCCGCCGCGGGCGTTTGACGAGCGCGCGCGGCGGCGCTAATGTTCGGAACTGGCACTCGATAGGATAGAGTGCTAATGCGACGAGGCTGGTCTGGCACCCGCGACGGCAGGCCGCCATGGTCGCCTCTCTAGTAACTTTCAGCTAGCCCTTTCCGGAGGGGGAGGTCAGATCGTGACGACCGCCACCAAGGTTGTTCTCAAGCCGCTCGAAGACCGGATCGTAGTGCGCCCGCTCGAAGCTGAGCAGACCACCGCGTCCGGCCTGGTCATCCCGGACACCGCCAAGGAGAAGCCCCAGGAGGGCGAAGTCATCTCGGTGGGCCCGGGCCGGTTCGACGATGCAGGCGCTAAGCGCGTCCCGATGGACGTGAAGGTCGGTGACATCGTGCTGTACAGCAAGTACGGCGGCACCGAAGTCAAGTACAGCGGCGAGGAGTACCTCGTGCTCTCCGCCCGTGACGTGCTCGCCATCATCGAGAAGTAGCGGATCATGCGGCGCGGGCATGCCCGCGCCGGGCGCGCCTGCGCGCCCGCCGCCCCGGATCGGCTCGCGGTCCCGCGGAGTTAGCTCCGCGGGATGGCAGGTCTGTCCGGGGCGGCGTCACGTCAGTGCGGTGCCCCGCGCCGGGCGGTTCCCCCGCCCGGCCCGGCGGCCGCTGTTACCTACGCCAACTAAATCCGCCCTAATACGCTAAATCCGCCCAAATACGTAGTCTGAGGTACTCATGGCCAAGAGCTTGGAGTTCGACGAGGATGCGCGCCGCGCGCTGGAGCGTGGCGTGAACTACCTTGCGGAC
>DATGVY010000708.1:0-3294 GCA_035299845.1 Streptosporangiaceae bacterium | reverse complement strand
CGACTGAGAAATCCCCGGGATCATGAAGCGGCAGCGCGAAACTGGCCGGGCTGGTGCACCTCGTGCGGCGGAAGCTGTCGGCTGGCGCGGCTGTGCGGCAGAATGAGCGCGATGAGCGCACGAATCCTGGACGGCAAGGCGACCGCTGCGGCGATACGCGAGGACCTGACGCGGCGAGTCAGGGAACTGGCGCGGCACGGCCGTACTCCGGGCCTCGGCACCGTGCTGGTCGGCGATGATCCCGGCAGCCGCGTCTACGTGAACGCCAAGCACAAGGACTGCGCTCAGGTCGGGATCGTCAGCATCCGCCGCGATTTGCCGGCCGATGCTAGCCAGCAGCAGGTCGAGGACGTGATCGACGAGCTGAACGCCGATCCGGCCTGTACCGGCTTCATCGTCCAGCTGCCGTTGCCGCCTGGGCTTGACCCGCAGAGGGTCCTGCAACGGATGGATCCGGCGAAGGACGCCGACGGGCTGCACCCGGTGAACCTAGGCCGGCTGGTGCTCGGCGAGCCCGGACCGCTGCCGTGCACGCCGCACGGGGTTGTGCAGCTGCTGCGCCGCTACGAGGTGCCGATTGCCGGCGCGGAGGTGACCGTGATCGGCCGCGGGATCACCGTCGGCCGCTCACTGGGCCTGCTGCTGACCCGTCGCAGCGAGAATGCCACCGTCACTCTCTGCCACACGGGCACCAAGGATCTCGCTGCCCACACCCGTTCCGCCGACATCGTCGTGGTGGCGGCGGGGAAGCCCGGGCTGCTGACGGCAGACATGGTCAGACCCGGTGCCGCCGTGCTCGACGTGGGCATCACCCGGACGGATGCCGGGCTCGTCGGCGACGTCAGCCCCGGAGTAGCCGAGGTGGCAGGCGACCTGGCCCCGATGCCCGGCGGAGTCGGCCCGATGACCAGGGCGATGCTGCTGGCTAACGTGGTGGAGGCAGCGGAACTCCGCAGCTGACCGCGTCGGCAGCCGCGTCGCCGGTAGCCGCGCTGGTAGCCGTGCCGCTGGCAGCCGCGTCGCCGGTGGCTCTGTCGGCGAGCCTGTCGGCGCGGTGCCAGCGCAGCCGCCGCCGCCGCGCCTGCTACCAGCGAGTAATATGGCCGGGCGCGTACCGAGCCGGGTACCCCGTGCGCAAGCCGCCAGGCCCGTTTGGCAGGCTTTACCTGCCGCTGCCTGGCCGCTGCGGGCCGGTCGCACCGGGCTCGTCCCGGGCAGCGCGCGGCCCATTCCGGGCCCGCAGAGCTTGACAAGGGAGGTCGGCCGCCGGTCATGAACATCGTCGTCTGCGTGAAGCAGGTACCCGACACGGCATTGGAACGCACGCTCAAGGCCGATGACTCGACCGTGGACAGGACAGTGGACGCGGTTATCAACGAGCTCGACGAGTATGCGATCGAGGAGGGGCTGCGCCTTGCCGAGGCCAGCGGCGGCGAGGTGACCATCCTGTCCATGGGCCCGCCGAAGGCGAGCGAGTCCATCCGCAAGGCACTGTCGATGGGTGCTGACAAGGCCGTGCACCTGGTGGATGACGGCCTGGCCGGGTCGGACGCGGTGGCGACATCGGCGGCGATCGCCGCGGTGCTCGGCCGGATCGGTTTCGACCTGGTGATCCTCGGATCAGAATCGACCGACGCCAGGATGGGAGTGCTCGCCGCGATGCTGTCCGAGCGGCTCGGCGTGCCGCAGCTCTCCCTCGCCAGCAAGGTAGAGATCGACGGCCAGGCGATCCGGATACACCGCCAGGCCGATTACGGGTACGACACGGTCGAGGCCAGCCTGCCCGCCGTGGTCAGCGTGGTCGAGAAGATCAACGAGCCGCGGTACCCGTCGTTCAAGGGGATCATGGCGGCGAAGAAGAAGCCGGTTGAGACGCTCAGCCTTGCCGACCTTGCCGACGCCGGGATTGATCCCGCCAGCGTCGGCCTGGCCGCCAGCGGCACCGAGGTGGTGAGCTTTGCCATGCGCCCGCCCCGGCAAGCCGGCACGATCGTCAAGGACGAGGGCGATGGCGGCGCCAAGGCGGCGGAATTCCTCGCCGCGCAGAAGTTCATCTGAGCCGGCCCTGACCATCTGACCCGCTTACCCGGCCCCGGCGGAAGGCTGCTATCCATGGCTGAAATCCTGGTTCTCGCTGAGCACTCCGGCGAGACCGTCAAGAAGGTCACCTGCGAGCTGCTGACCCTGGCCCGCCGGTTCGGCGAGCCCGCGGTCGCCTGGGCAGGCCCGGGAGTCGAGGCGGGCCGGGAGCGGCTGGCCGAGTTCGGCGCGGCCAAGGTCTACGTCGCGGACGGCCGGGAATTCGATGACTACGTTGTCGCGCCGAAGGCAGAGCTGCTGGCCAGCCTGGTCGCGGCGGGCTCGCCGGCCGCGGTGCTCGTGGCCGGCACCCCAGAAGGCAGGGAGGTCGCTGCCAGGCTCGCGGTCAAGACCGGGTCGGGGCTGATTACCGACGCGGTGGGTATCGGCGATGACCTGATCGCCGAGCAGTCGATCTTCGGCGGCGCGATCGTCGTGCATTCCAGGGTCAGGTCTGCTGTGCCGATCATCGCGGTCCGGCCGAATGCCACCACGCCGGAGCCTGCGCCGGGTGCGGCCGAGATCGTACCGGCCGCGATCGAGGTCAGCGATGCCGCCAAGGGCGCGTACATCACCGAGCGGGTGGTCCAGGAGCGCGGCGAGCGCGCCGAGCTCACCGAGGCGTCCATCGTGGTCTCTGGCGGGCGCGGCGTGGGCAACGCGGAGAACTTCGCCCTGATAGAGAAGCTCGCCGACGCGCTTGGCGCGGCCGTCGGCGCTTCACGGGCGGCCACCGACGCCGGCTGGTACCCGCACCAGTTCCAGGTGGGCCAGACCGGCAAGACGGTCTCGCCGCAGCTGTACCTCGCGGTCGGCATCTCGGGTGCCATCCAGCACCGGGCCGGCATGCAGACCTCGAAAACCATCATGGTGATCAACAAGGACCCGGAGGCGCCCATTTTCGAGCTGGCCGACTTTGGCGTCGTCGGCGACCTTTTCTCGGTGGTCCCCCAGCTCATCGACGGAATACAGCAGCGAACCGGCGGCTGAGAGGCCCCGGCAGCAGGGAGCGGGTCATCCGCGCCAGGCTGGCAAGGCGGAGGAGGAGCGCGTAGCGGAGCTACTCGCGACGACGACAACGCCGCCAGCCGGGATGCGGGACCCGCGAGCCCGGCAGTCCAATTGCCGGGTCCCCTAGTGGCAGTGCGTCGTGAGGTAGGTGACGAGGCCGATGAACGCCTGCCCGGTCTTGCCCGAGGTGGTAATGCTTTCCAT
>DATGVY010000707.1:0-3258 GCA_035299845.1 Streptosporangiaceae bacterium | reverse complement strand
CTTTGCCTGGGGCGGGGTGGACGGCGCGGGAGCTGCCTTGGCTGCGACCGGCTGCGCGGCGCGGGCCGTGGTGGCCAGCGGCTTGTCGGCGGACAGCTCCGCCCAGTACTGCTCGTCGGACAGCTTGTCCCATTCGGTGCTGGGCCAGTCGTCATCGTCCCCGCGCTTGCTGCGCGACTGCTTGGACCGGCTCTTGGCTGGGGTATGGGGCTTGGCTGCCTTGCGGGACGTCTCGGGGGGGATGTTCCCGCGGATCCGCGGGAACACGTCCGAGTCGGTGAGCGCCGGGTCGTCATCGCGCTCGGGGGTGAAATCATGTTCATCGGGCAGGGACTGATCGTCGTCCATCACCGCGGAGGGCCCGGTGTCGTAGAGCTGCCCACCTGGACCGGTGCCGTATTGCGCCGTGTCGTATCCGGCGTTGTCGTAGCCGCCTGTGTCGTATCCATTCGGCTGGCGGCGGGCACCCGGCCCGCGGGCCGGCGGCGCGGCCGGAGGCGTCCTGCTGGTCCTGGGAGCCGGGTAATCTGCCGCGGCCGGGGCGTCTGCGTACCGTCCTGCCGGGCGGGCAGGATAACCGCGGTCACCGCCTTGATCGCGCTGGCCGCGCCCGGGACGCCGGTCGGCATACGCCGACTCGGCACTGTCGTAGCCGCGCTGCCGGTCGTCTGGCCGCCGTGACGGCTCAGGGTGCCCGGGGCGCCGTGGCGCCCTCAGTTCCTCGGCGGGTCTGCGCTCCCGGGCGGAACTGCGCCAGTGCCCGTCCCGGCCCGCGGAGCGGACCCGGTCGCGGACGGTCCACCGGCCGCCAGGCTCGTCCTGATCATCGTCCTGCCCGCGCCGAAAAGTGAGAAATGCGGCGACCAGGATCACGAGGATCACGGCGACGATGCCGACCAGGAGCAGAGTCATCGCACCACCCAACTAGCCATGGCCACGTGGGCGGCGCCAGCGAGGCACACGCGGCCATGGCGCGGGCCTTCCCCTGTGTCGCTAGCGCCCTTGAATCCATCCAGGGCTGAGCTACTTGATCCGTTAGTCTGGCGGACCGGTATGGATGCTGTCATGCGTTTAGAGAATTTTTTGCCGAATCCGTTTACACGCCGTGACAGGCCGATTACGGGTTGGCTGTCGCGAGGAGCGTGCCGCGCGCGATCGCTGCCTGTGCGATCGCAGTCCATGCAGATTTCGCACTGGTCCCGCCGGGCAGCTGCAGCCCGCCGCCAAGTGCGTAAACCGTGAACCGGTATTTGTGCGAACTATTGTGCGGGCATGGGGGATCATAACCCACAGTTCCCTTGCTGTTGCCAGCCTGGCGCGCGCCCGGCGGCAGCTGCCCGTCCAGAATTCCGGTCGTCTGCGGGCCGATATCGAACACGATCCAGTAGATATAGGGAGTGATAGGAGCTGCGGAATCGTCTACGACAAGAGCGAGCGATTTTGTACCCTGCGGAGCGCCGGACCAGTTAATGGCCGGGCTGATCCCGGCGCCATGACAGGTGTATCTCGGCGCTATCACGCCGCGGCTGAACACCTGGCTGCTCACGGTCATCACGAGCGGGACGCCTTCCTGGACCGTCTTGGGCCCGCCCACCAGCCCGCACCCGCAGGCCAGGCTGGCCGTGGCCACCGCCGTCGCGGCAGCCCTTCCGGGTCGGCCGAGCGCTCCTGCCAACCGGCCCACGTGTTTCACCCTTCGTCTGTCGCTCGACGCTTCCTCGCTGGCCGATCGTACGCGGCTGGGACGCCGGCCGGCGCCGCGAATCCAAACGTCCCGCGCCCCGCGAGTCATCGCGGGCGATGTGCTGAGCGCCAGGATCGGGCGCATAGCCGACGCGAATGCAGAAAGAACGCACCGCGCCATGTCCGGGGCTGCAGAGCCGGCCGTCCGCACTTGTCACTGGCCTGCGGCCGAATCGGCAGAAGGCGCCGGCCGAGATGTCCCTGCTGCGCGACAGGCCGCGGCGGGCGGCGAAGTGAAGCAGCACCCGAGCGATCCGTGGCCCGGCCAAACGCGGAGCACGCCAGCATCACGGAACGTGATCGGCCGCCGGATCGGGCCGCCCGGTCAGCGGCCGCCTTTCGGCCCGGGTCGCGCAGGTCATACAACGCGCCAGGGCGCGTCAAAGAGCGTGGTCTGTCCGTAGAGCCTTCTTTGGCGCAAAGGCCCATGACCGATCGCTAGTCGGGTTGCCTGGAGTTGCCGAACATGATCTCGTCCCAGGAGGGCACGGAAGACCGCCTGGACCGCCCGCCGGCCGCCTTCCTGACCGGTCGCTCCCGGGCCGGGGGAGGCGACTGCGCGGCGCTGTCCTCTTCGATGGCGGTCTCGCGGCCGACGGAGCCCTGCTGCGGCATGTCCCGGCTGCTGGCGCGCGCCTGAGCCTCCCGGCTGCCCGGGCGTGCCTGGGCTTCCCGGCTGCCCGGGCGTGCCTGGGCTTCCCGGCCGTCGGCGCGTGCCTGGGCTTCCCGGCTGGCGGAGCGCGGCGGCGCTTCCATGCTGCCCGCGGCTGCCTGCGCCGCGGCGTGGGCGTGGCGGCGCTCCTGCTCCGGTTCCGGCTGAGCGTGTGAGCCGGGGCCCGCGACCACTGTCGGCGGCCCGAGCGGGGCCAGCCTCGTGGCGATGGGCGTGACCGTGGCCCGGGGCGCCGCGCTGGGGGCGCGCAGCGGCGGTGGCAGGTCGGCCTCGGGAAGTGACAACCGGGCGGCGTCGTCATCGGCGGGCGTGACATGCCTGCGCCGTGGGTCGAAGACCCACTCGGCCATGTGTGGTCGGCCGCCCGCGGTGAACATGAGCTGCACCTCCCAATTTCCATCCGCCCGCTTCCGCGAGTCCCACAGCGCATCCTCCGGGGTCGACCCGAATGTGACGAGGCGCTCGGCGACGATGTCGCCGAGCCTCGGCCCGGGCCCGGAGTCTCCTGGCTGGCGGATCGTTGCTCGTTGCGCCTCCTGCGCGCGGTACGCCCGTTCCGCGAGCACCGGGCCTTCGAACCGGCGCACGCGCTCGATCGGCACGCCGGCGGCGTCCGCGATCTCGTCCGCAGTCTCTCCGGCACGGATCCGGTCCTGGATCTCCTTGGGTCGCAAGGGACTCTCCACTTCGATCTCGTACTGAGCGAGCCGGGAGAACTGGCCTCGGGCTACCGTCCTGAGCCGGTCATCGATAGGCAGCGAGAAGCGCCCGCCCCGTCCTGGCACCGCGAGAACCGCGTAACTACCGTCCTCGCTGACCGCGACGAGGCGCAGCTCCTGCAT
>DATGVY010000706.1:0-7401 GCA_035299845.1 Streptosporangiaceae bacterium | reverse complement strand
CGTGACGGGCCGTGCACGCCGCCGGGCTGGAAGGCGGAGCGGGGGTCGGGCCGCGGCGGTCCGCCATCCAGGCTGAACGCGTAGTCGCTGCCCGGTCCGGCGTCCGCGGCGCGCAGCGTCCACCAGCCGCGTTCTGCCTGGCCCATCGGCAGCCGCCGCTCGCCGCGGCCTGCCTCGCCGCTGTCGGCCTCGCCGGGACCGGCCGCGGTGAGGACGACCTCGGCGCGGCCGGCCCGCGGCGCCCAGACCCGGAACTCGTGCATCACGCCGCCCCGTCCCTGGCCAGCACGGCGACCGGGAACCTGCGAGTCAGGGCAGCCGCGCTGACCTCGCCGCCATCGACCTTTTCGCCGGTCAGCACGCTCGCCCAGGCACCGCCCGGGAGCGCGACTATGGTGTCCGCCCAGCCGTCTGCCAGGCCAGTGAGCAGCCGTGGCACCAGCACCGCCAGCTCGCCGGCCCGGCTGAACGCCACCGCGTGCGACGCCTTGCGCCCGGCAACGCGGAGCGGCTGATAGCCCGAGGCCGGGCCGTAGGCGCCGGGATGGCGGCGCCGGTGCCGGAGCAGGTGCCGAATCAGCCAGAGCTTCGGGCCGCCCTCGTCGGCGCGGGCCAGCGCATCCTCGGGGCCCGCGCCGGCCAGCGCGGCCAGCAGGCGGCGACGGGCCGGGTAGTCAACCGGCCGCCGGTTGTCCGGGTCCACCAGCGAGCGGTCCCACACCTCGGTGCCCTGGTACAGGTCGGGAATGCCGGGGCAGGTCAGCAGCAGCGCCGTCTGGGCCAGCGAGCTGACCCGCCCGAGCTCGACGAGCCTGTGCGCAGCGAGGAAGCGGCCAAGGTCAGTGACAAAGTCCTGGTCGGCGAGGACAGCCGGGACGAACGCGCCAAGCGCCTGGTCGTACCCGGCAACCGGATCGGTCCAGGAGGTGTGCACCTTGGCCTCCCTGGCCGCCTTGGCCATGAAGGCGCCGGCCCGGGCCGCGCCGATCGGCCAGGCGCCGACCAGCGTCTGGTAGAGCAGGTACTCCGCGTTCCGGTCCGGCCAGCCGTCGTGCTTGTGGCGCTCGTTGAGCTTCGCCCAGCGGGTGACGGCCCGTTCCCATGCCTCCGGCAGCTCGGACAGCAGGCTGATCCGCGCCCGCACGTCGCCGCTTCGCTTCGTGTCGTGCGTCGAGAGGGTCAGCATGGTCTCCGGCCAGTGCCGCGCGGCGTGCGCCATCGCCTCGTGAAAGCCGTCGACCGGGATGCCGAAGCGGCCAGGGTCACCGCCCACCTCGTTGAGCGAGATCAGCGGCTGGTAGCGGTAGAACGCGGTGTCCTCCACGCCCTTGGCCATGACCGGCGAGCTCAGCTGGGCGAACCGCACGGCGAACTCGTCCGCGGCGGCACCGGGATGGCCGCCGGTGAGCAGTTCGCCGATGAACCCGGCCAGCTCGTCGTCGATGTCGGGCCTGCGCTGGCGCACCGTGGCCACCGCGGCGGCCACATGCGCCAGGTCGGCGGGGCTGGCGGGCTGCCCTGGCCGGCCGTCCTGTCCGCCCGGTCCGTGCTGCCTATCCGGTCCGTGCTGCCTGTCCGATCCGTACTGCCTGTCCGGCCCGTGCGTTCCTGGCCTGCCGGGCCTCGGGTAGCTGCGGTAGACGGGGAAGGCGGCGATCAGCTCGCGCAGCACGTCGCGCAGCTCACGGCGGGTGTGGTCGCGCTGGCGGCGGTGGTGCTCGCAGACATCGGCGAGCAGCCCGGTGAGGCGCTCCACCTCGGCGGCGAGGTCATCGCGGGCGATCTGGAGCTTGGCCGCGTGCACGACCTCGGGGTAGCCGGTATCCATGCCGGTGAAGCGGGCATAGCAGGCCCGGATGGCCGCCTCGTTGCCCGGCTCGACGAAGAGCCTGCCGACGAGATTCAGGAAGTCGTAGCCGGTCGTCCCGGCCACCGGCCAGGATCCCGGCAGCTCCTCGTCCGCCGCGAGGATCTTCTCCACCACGATGTACGCGCCCCCGCTGGCATCGCGCAGCCGCGCCAGGTAACCCTCGGGATCGGCGAGGCCGTCCACGTGGTCGACGCGCAGCCCGTCGGCTATTCCCTCGGCAACCAGGCGCAGGATGAGGCGGTGCGTCACGGTGAAGACCTCCTCGTCTTCCTCCCGCAGTCCGGCGAGTGTCGGGATGTCGAAGAACCGCCGGTAGGACAGCTCTTCTGCGGCCGTGCGCCAGTAGGCCAGCCGGTAGTTCTGCTGGCTGAGGATCTCGTCCAGGGCGTCCGGATCCCGGTTCAGCGCGGCGATCTCGGTGTCGATCGCCGCCGCCACTGCTGGCTGGGCCTCGCACAGCGCGGCCAGCCGGGCGCGTAGCACCTCCTTGTCGCGGTGCCGGTCGGCCACGGCGGTCGCGTCGGTTCGAGTGGCGAGCGGCAGCCTGCCGAAGCCGGCCGCGAGGTTCCCCAGCTGGCCGGAATCGGCCCGCGCCGCCGCCCGGGCGAGCAGGTCGTCCAGGGTGCGGGGGGACAGCGGCGCCTCATCCTCGTGGTAGCGGACGGTGAACGAGCCGCCGTCGCGTTCCACGGTCAGCTCCCCGGCCTCAAGCACCCGCCCGTACTGGTCGCCGAGGACCGGCATCAGCACGGTGGCGGCCAGCTTGTGCTGCGGCGGGTCCCAGTCGATGTCGAAGTAGCGCGCGTAAGGGCTCGACGGGCCGTTCTCCAGCACGTCCCACCACCAGGCGTTGGCCCGCCCGGCGAGCGCCATGTGGTTGGGAACGATATCGAGCACCTGGCGCAGGCCTGCCTCGGCCAGCCGCCTGGCCAGCCGGCCGTGCGCGGCCGCGCCGCCGAGTTCGGCGTTCAGCCTGCTGTGGTCGACAACGTCGTAGCCGTGCGTGCTGCCCGCGGCAGCCTGCAGGTAAGGGGAGCAATACAGATGGCTGACCCCCAGGTCAGCGAGGTATCCGGCAATGTCGGCGGCGTCATCGAAGGTGAAGCCGGCGTGCAGCTGGACGCGGTAGGTCGCGGCCCGCGGGCGGGGCCGCTGCCTCGGCGTGGCGGGCATCGTACGGGGCTCCAGGAGAGAGAGAAAGAGGCTGACCGGCCGGTCTCGGGCCGGCCCGCCAACGCTGTACCCGTTCTGGTCAGCCAAACACAAGATCGCATATAACGCGGCCCGCCGGGGCGCCGGCCGGCACGGCAGCGTGCTCCGCTGCCGTGGCGGCCGCTGCCTTGCGGGCCGCGGCCAGGTCCCCGCCGGGTGTGGACACAGGCATTACACGGTCACCACAGCGGCTGTCGACAGCCGTCGTTCATCGCTCCCGGCTGACTGTCAGCCGGTCCCGGTACGATGGACGCCAATGACTACCTATCGCGAAGCTACCGCCGTCGGACCCCGTTCCCAGACAGGCGAGCTCGAGCTGGAGCTTGAGGCGTACCGCCGGGAGCTGACCGGCTACTGCTACCGGATGCTTGGCTCAGGTTTCGAGGCCGAGGATGCCGTGCAGGAGACGATGGTCCGCGCCTGGCGAGCCATCGACGGCTTCGAGGGCAGGGCATCCCTGCGGTCGTGGCTGTACCGCATCGCCACCAACGTGTGCCTGGACATGAACCAGGGCCCGCAGCGCCGGGCCAGGCCGATGGACCTGGGCCCGTCGTCGACTGCGGCCGCGGTGATACCCGACGCCCTGCCGGAGACCTCCTGGATTCTGCCCGTTTCCGACGCCACGGTCGGTCCCGGTACCGGTGACCCGGCTGAGCTGGCGGCCTACCGCGACTCGATCCGGCTTGCCTTCGTGGCCGCGCTGCAGCACTTGCCGCCCCGGCAGCGGGCGATCCTGATCCTGCGCGAGGTGCTGCGCTGGCAGGCCAGCGAGGTGGCCGGGCTGCTCGACACGACGGTCGTCTCGGTCAACAGCGCGCTGCAGCGGGCCCGGGCGACTCTCGGCGCAGCGGGTGTCAGCATCGAGGCAAGCGAGCCGGGCGACCTGGATTCCGGGCAGCAGGAACTGCTCGCCCGTTACCTGGACGCATTCGAGCGCTACGACATCGATGCCTTCGTGTCGCTGCTGCACGAGGATGCCATGTTCTCGATGCCGCCGCACCCGATGTGGTTGCGCGGGCCGGCCGAGGTCAGCAGGTGGCTGCTGGGCCAGGGCCTGGGATGCCGCGGCTCCCGGCTGGTGGCCACCGTGGCCAACGGGTGCGCGGCGTTCGGCAGCTACCGTCCGGCCGGGCCAGGGACGCACGAGCCGTTTGCCCTGCAGGTGATCGAGATATCCGGCGAGCGGATCTCGGCGATCCACAACTTCCTCTACCCGGAGCTGTTCGCTGCCTTCGGGCTGCCGCCTCGCCTGGAGCGATAACCGGCTTCCGGTGACCACCAGGGTCAGCGTGCTTTTCTGCTGCCCTCCCTGGCTCGCGCGGCCCGGCTCCGCCTCGGCGGGGGAACTGGCCGGCCGGGCACGGTATCGCTACATTCGTGTCCATGTTCGAACTGGCGACTGGGCTCGAAAAACTGAACGAGGAGCAGCGCCGTGCGGCGACGCATCCGGCCGGGCCGCTGCTCGTGCTGGCCGGCGCAGGGACGGGAAAGACCGGGACGCTGGTGGCACGGGCGGCCTGGCTGCGGACTCAGGGCGTGCAGGCCGGCCGGATCCTGCTGCTGACATTCACCCGTCGCGCCGCAGACGACATACTCGCCCGGGTTGCGCCCAGGGCGGTGACAGCGGATGAGCGGATCTGCGGCGGGACATTTCACGCCATCGCCCACCGGATCATCCGCGCGCACGCGGAGTCGTTCTCGCTGCCACCAGAGTTCAGCGTGATCGATCCGGCTGACGTCGCGGACGTACTGGATACCCTGCGCGCAGATCACGATCTGGTAGGCACCCGGCGGCGCGCTCCGCGAGCGGCGGTCTGCGCCGACATCTACACGCGCTGCGTGAACACCCATACGGCCGTTGCCGATGTCGTGCACAGCACCTTTCCCTGGTGCGCCGACTTCACCGGCCAGCTTTCCGGGCTCTTCCGTGACTACGTGGCGCACAAGCGCCGCCACGGGCTCGTTGACTTCGATGACCTGCTCCTGCTGTGGCAGGCCGCACTGACGGATCCGGCCGCCGGGCCAGTCCTGCGCGGCATGTTCGATGCGGTACTGGTAGACGAGTACCAGGACGTCAACGCGGTGCAAGCCGACATTGTGCGGCTGCTTGCACCGGACGGGCGCGGCCTGACTTGCGTCGGCGATGATGCCCAGGCCGTGTACGGCTTCCGCGGCGCTGACCCGGCGCATCTGCGGGCCCTTGCCGATACCTACCCCGGCCTCGATGTGATCCGGCTGACCAGGAATTATCGTTCCAAGGCGGCGGTGCTGCGGCTGGCGAACGTGGTCCGGCCGCAGTCCCAGGGCCTGGAGCTGGCGCTCACCGCCGACCGTGGCGGCGGGCAGGTCCCGGTGCTGGTGCGCTGCCACGACGAGGCAACCCAGGCGCGGGAGATCTGCGCGCGGGTGCTTGAGGCTCATGAATCGGGACTGGACCTGCGCGAGCAGGCGGTGCTCGTGCGGGCCGCGCACCATAGCGACGTCCTGGAAGTCGAGCTGTCGGCCCGGGGGATCCCGTTCGTAAAGTACGGCGGCCTGAAGTTTACCGAGGCCGCGCACGTCAAGGACTTCCTGGCCGCTGCCCGGGTGGTGGCCAACCCAGCGGACGACCTCGCCTGGTTCCGGCTGCTCCGGCTGCATGAGGGCATCGGGCCTGTGCATGCGCGGCGGGTCATCGACGCCCTGCGGCTGGCAGATCCGTCACCGCTGGGCCGCTGGCGGACCGCGCTGGACGTCGTTCCCCAGCGTTCCCGGTCAGCCGTGGCAGCGACGGTCGCCGGGCTCATCGCCGCCGCCGCTCTTGGGCGGACCGCAGACCGGGCCGGCGCCGTCCTCGCGGCCCTGCTCGATCCGATCCGGGCCCGTTATCCCGATGCCGCCCTTCGCATCGCCGACCTGGAGCGGCTGGCCGACGCGGCCGCGAGCAGGCCGTCGCTGCACGAGGCGCTGGTCGAGATCGCGCTCGACCCGCCCGCATCGGCCGGTGACCTGGCCGGCCGGCCGCGGCTCGATGAGGACTACCTGGTCATCTCCACCATGCACTCCGCCAAGGGACTGGAGTGGCCAGTTGTGCACCTGCCGCACCTGGTGGACGGGGCGGTGCCGAGTGACATGGCGCTGTCCACCCCAGCCGGGCTCGCCGAGGAGAGGCGGCTGTTCTACGTCGCGGTTACCCGGGCTCGCGACCAGCTCTACCTTTACGCGCCGCTGCGGATGCATCACCACCGGATGGCCAGGGACGACCGGCACAGCTATGCGCCGCTGACCCGGTTTCTTGACGCCGAGGCGCTCGCGCAGTGCGAGATCGCGGAGGCGGTGCCCGTCGCTCCGGTGATGCCGCGGGTCGCTGCGCTCGCCAGAGGCGTCGATGCGGCCCTCGATTCGCTCTGGACGTAACCCTGACCAGCCCGGTTGCGGCCCGCCATAGCAGCTGCGGCCCGGGCCGCCGGCATCCGGGAAGGTCATGGCGCCCGGCGGGTCAGCTGACGCCCAGGCTGCTCTTGGCCACGGCCTCGAAGACCCGGAACGGCAGGATGCGCTTGGCGAGGATGCCGAAGCGCTCACCTGCCTTGCCGACGGACACCCGCCGCGGCGGGCGCTCGGCGGCCAGGACCCGCTGCACCGCGGCGGCGACATCGCCGGCCGGCGCGCCGTTGATCTCGTCCCGTTCCATCAGCCCGACGGCCTTGCCGAGGGCCGCGGCGTAAATGCTGTCGCCCGCGGCGGCCGCTGCCATCTTGCGGTTCGCGGTGAAGTCCGTCCGCACGTTGCCGGGCTGGATGAGCGTCACCTCGATGCCGAATGGCGTCACCTCATAGCCCAGTGCCTCGCCGTACCCCTCAAGCGCGAACTTGCTGGCGCTGTAGAACGCCTGGAACGGGATGCCGAGCACGCCGCCGATGGAGCTGATCAACACGATGCGCCCGCCGCGGCGTGCCCGCATCGTTGGCAGCACTGCCTGCACTACCCGGACGCAGCCCCAGAAGTTGGTCTCAAGCTGTGCCTTTGCCTCGTCAATCGCGGTGAGTTCGACCGGGCCGGCCACTCCCCAGCCTGCCGCGGCGACGACAGCGTCGATGCGGCCGTGCGCGGCGATGACGGCCCCGATGCCGTCTCGCACCGAATCGTCGTCGTCCACGTCCATGACAAGCCCGCTCCAGTGGTCGGTTGCCGACATCGGCGCGCTGTCGCTGGTCGCGGTGCCGGGCGCGTGGCCGTCCCCGGTTGCGGGGGTGCGGTCGCTGGTCGCGGTGCCGGGCGCGTGGCCGTCCCCGGTTGCGGGGGTGCGGTCGCTGGTCGCGGTGCCGGGCGCGTGGCCG
>DATGVY010000705.1:0-9781 GCA_035299845.1 Streptosporangiaceae bacterium | reverse complement strand
CCCGGAGCGCGTCGCGCTCGCCTACACGGAAGACTCGGTGTGGCGCAACCGGGATGAGTTCGTCTCGGGCCGCCCGCTGATCGTGGAGTTCCTGCGCCGCAAATGGGACCGCGAGCTCGACTACGCGCTGCGCAAGGAGCTGTGGAGCTTCCACGGCAACCGCATCGCCGTCCGCTTCCAGTACGAGTGCCATGACGACTCGGGCCGGTGGTGGCGCAGCTACGGCAACGAGCTGTGGGAATTCACCGGCGAAGGCCTGATGAGACGGCGCGAGGCCAGCATCAACGACCTCGCCATTGACCCGGCGCAGCGGCGCATCCATGGTCCGCGGCCCGAGGCCGAGCACGGCTTGCTCCTGCCGCTGCACTGAGCCGGCCGGCCGATCGCCAGGCTGTCGCGCTGACGCGAGCGGCCTGCTCGCCGGGCAGCCGTCGCGCTGACCAGAGCGGCCTGCTCGCCGGGCAGCCATCATGGCGAACTCAGGCCGGGATCGTGATCGTCGTCATGATGAGCCCGTCAGCGGCAAGCCAGCTTCCCTCCAGCCGGGCAGGCAGCCGGCCGGCGCCGGCTGGGCCCGGCACCAGCAGCCGCGCGGTGAGCCTGCCGCTGGCGGGATCGGCGACGATGACCGCGTCGTCAAACCGCAGCCGCCGGCCGGTCAGCGAGAACCATGCCTTGTACGCGGATTCCTTGGCGCTGAAGACGAGCCTGTCCCAGCACACCCGCGGAGCGGGCCCCGTGCATTCTGCCCGCATGAATTCGGCCAGCCAGGTGCGCTCGGTGGTTGTGGCCACCGCATCAAGCACACCGTCGGGCAGCGGCAGGTTCGGCTCGGCATCGATGCCGATCGCCGTCACCGCGCTGCTCGGGCCAACGGCACAGCCCCGGTAGCCAGCGCAGTGCGTGATGCTGCCCGTGACGCCGGCGGGCCACCGCGGCTCGCCGCATGGCCCGGACAGGATAGCCGAGGCGGGCACGCCGAGCGCGGCCAGCGCGGCGCGGGCACAGGCGCGAGCGGTCGCAAACTCCGCCCTTCGCTGGCCTGCGGCCCCGGCCAGCGCCGCCTCCTCCGCAGGGAACAACTTCGCCCCGGCGATGTCGGCGAACGCCTCTGCCGCCCGTACCGCCGGGGGAAGGATCTTGCCAATCACTGCGGCCGCAGCGCCAGCCAGACCGCCATGGCCGCGGCGGCCCCCGGATTGCGCCAGGTGTGCGGCTGGTCGCCGCGGAAATGCAGCGTGCTGCCTGGACCCACCTGGAACGCCTGCCCGGCAACGCTGAATTCAAGCATGCCGTCGGTGACGTGCACGAGTTCCTCCCCCGGGTGCTGCATCGGCTTGCGGCCGCTGCTGGCGCCCGGCGCCACCGTCGCCCGTGCCCCGGCTAGCAGGAAGCGCGCATAGGGCCCGGAAATGCTGCTGAGAGTGATGCCCTTGTGCGAGGTGTAGACAGGGCGGGTCTCCCCGGCTGGAGTGAGCACCGCCATGTCATCCCGGCTGCCATCCTCCTCGACGAAATAGGAGACCGGGCGGCCCAGGGCGCCGGCGATCTTCAGCAGGGTCGTAATGGTCGGCACCATGCCGCCCTGCTCGATCTTGTGAATCGCCGCCGCCGACACGTCGGAGCGCTCTCCCAGCTGCTGCAGCGAAAGCCCCATGCTCTTACGCAGGCTGAACACCTTGAGCCCGATGGAGCTGACGATGCGCTCCAGGTCATCCGCGGCATCCTCGCTGCGGCCCGGCGACTGTGCATCAAGGCAAGGCGGCCCTTGGGTCCGCGCGACTCGGTTCATGGGATCCCGCTCGTCCCGGACAGATTGTCCTGTCTTGACGTTCATGAAGGCTGCCGCCAGTATAGTGTACGAAGCGTCGCGGATACTAAACGGCCGCTTCCCTACTCATACGAGGAGGGTACTGGTGACGCAGCGGATCGTGGTGATCGGCGGTGGCGCGGCCGGCATCGGCGCCGCCGGGGCAGCGAAGGCCATGGATCCGGCCGCTGATGTCCGCGTGTACACGCAGTTCGAGGATGTCGGTTACAGCCCGTGCGGGATTCCGTACGTACATGGCAAGGAGATTCCGGACTTCGAGCGGCTCTTCCTGGCAACAAGGGAAACCTACGAGCGCGCCGGCATCGATATTCATTACGAAACGGAGGTCACGGGCGTAGACACCGGCCAAAAGACGGTGTCGACGGGGGGCGGGGAAACAGCCAGCTACGACAAGCTGATCGTCTGCACCGGCTTCGAGTACGCGTCCACTGGCGTGCCAGGCGCGGATCTGGCGGGCCTCTATTACGTGAAGAACATCCGCCGGGCGATGGAATGGGACAAGATTCTCGACGGAGTCAAGACAGCCGTTGTCGTCGAGGCTTCGCCGCTGGGCCTGGAGATGGTGACAGCGCTATGCCACCGGGGCATCGAGACGCATCTCATCGATCCGGGCGCATGGGCGCTATCCGTTGCGACCGACCCGGACATCGCTGGCCCGGTGCAGGACTCCTGGCGCGAGATGGGTGCGCAGCTGCACTTCAACACCACGCTCACCGGATTCTCCGGCACCGGATCTGTGCGTGCAGTGGCCACATCAGACGGCGAGATCCCCTGCGACCTTGCCGTGGTGTGCACCAAGAAGGAAGCCAACACGGCTCTGGCGCGCGCCGCCGGGCTCAAGATCGGGTCAGCTGACGGCATCATGGTCGACGAGGGCATGCACACGGCCACCCCTGACGTCTGGGCGGCCGGTGATTGCATCGAGGTCCCGCACAGCGTCACGCGTATCCCGATCCAGGGCCTGTCGGGGAGTCATGCCTACTCCCAGGGCAAGGTCGCCGGGGCCAACGCGGCCGGCGGCCGGCGCACGTATCAGCCCGTCAGCGTGCCGTGGGGAATGGTCGCCGGGGAATGGATGATCGGCGGCGTCTCCTTCAGCGAGACGCTCGCGACCGCGCTGGGGATCCCGCACGTCGTCGGAGTCGCCGAGGGCATCTCCCGCGCGCGTTATTACCCGGGGGTCAAGAAGATCCGGGTCAAGCTGCTGGCCGAGCCAGGCACGCTACGGCTCATCGGGGCGCAGATGGTGGGCGCGGAGGGCATCAAGGAGCGCGCGGACTTCCTGGCCATGGCGGTCCGGACCGGGATAACAATCCGTGATCTCGCCACCATGGAGAACGTGTACTCGCCAGCCATCGGCGCGCTCAACGAGCCGATCGCGCTGGCGGCGCAGAATCTCCTGTCCGGCCTCGGGACCTAAGATGGCGTTCTCGCGCTGGCTGCGGTCCACGTCAGAGCGCTACCTGATGATCGCGGCACAGGAAAAGATCGCCGTGAAGTACGGGATTCCCCCGCCCGGGCGCCCGCGGGGAGTGGATGTCTTCTGGCTGCGGGTCTACGTTCCGGCCTACCGGGCGCTCCCCTGGCGCCTGCGGTCCGCGGTCATGCGCCGCATGCCCGGCAGCCATCGCATGACCTGGACGACCAGGGATCGTCCGCGCGGCCCAGCGGTCTGAGCCGCGACCGAAGCCTTCGGCACACATCACACGACAGTCAGGAGCAGCCATGCCGATCACCGTCGAGTCGCCGCGAGCAGAGCCAGGCGAGTCGCTGTTCAAAACCGAGGAAAAGCTCTTCGACGACATCCGCGCGAATCCGGGCGAGAAGGCGTTCATCTTCATCCACTCTGTCCCGTTCGAGGGCTCGGTGTCACTGGTCAACCTGCTCACCTCGACCCGTCTGGTCCGCAAGGGCTTCGACGTGTCGATCGTCCTGTACGGCCCTGGGGTCATGCTCGCCTCCCGGCACCGCGGCTACCCGACCGTCGGCACGGAGGGCTTCCCCGGGAACCTGGCCGGCAACCGCCAGATCGAGACGCTGCTCAAGGAGGGCGCTAAGGTCTACGCCTGCCGGTTCGCCATGGGCGCGCTGTACGGGTTCCGCGAGGAGGATCTCATCGACGGGGTGCAGGCGTTCAGCCCGCTGGACGTGCTTGACTCCGCCCTGACCGCGTGGCGCGCTGGTGCCTTCCAGCTCAACACGTGGACCGTCTGACGATCTTGCTCAGGGGGTGCCGCCCGGTGCGCTCAGCCCACCTGGGGCGGCACCCTGGGCTCAAGCCGGCTCCGCCGGGGCCGGGCCTGGAAGGGAAGTGACCACCGCGTGGACGGAATCCACGACGTCGGCGGCATGCAGGGCTTCGGCCATACCAAGCCGCTGACGGCCGGGCCGCCGTTCGCCGAGCCCTGGGAAGGAAAGGCGTTCGCGCTCGGGCTGCTCGCCATCCGCGCGGCCGGCGCGAACCTGCACGCGTTCCGGCATGCCATCGAGCGGGTGCCGCCTGCCGAATACCTGAGCGGCTACTACGCACGGTGGCTGATGGGCGCGCAGAACCTGCTGCAGGACAGCGGCGTCGTCAGCGGCGAGGAGGTCACCGCGCGGGCCGCCAGGCTCAGCGGGCAGCACGCGGCCGAGCCCGCGCAGCCAGAACTGCGCAAGCCGGGCATGCCCTCGGGCGGTCCGGGGAACCTGCGCAATCTCGATGCGCCGCCCGCCTTCGCTGTCGGCGAAGCAGTGCGGACCAGGAACCTCGACCCGTCCGGCCATACGCGGCTGCCGAGATATGTGCGGCGGCGGACCGGGACGGTCATCGCCGTCCAGCCCGCGCAGGTCTTTCCTGACAGCGCCGCGCACTTCCTGGGCGAGGATCCGCAGTACGTCTACTCGGTCGAGTTCACCTCGCGCGAGCTGTGGGGTGCCGGCTGCGAGCCATTCAGCCTCAGCATCGACCTTTTCGAGCCTTATCTGGAGCCGGCCACATGACCGCAGCACAGGAGCATCTCGATCCCGCCCTCCGCGTCGAGGCGCTCGCCTCGCTGCTGACCGAGCGCGGGCTCATCGACCCGGCGACCGTCGAGAACTTCATCAAGACCTACGAGAAGTCCGTGGGCCCGATGAATGGCGCCAAGGTCGTGGCCCGCGCCTGGACCGACCCGCAGTACAGGGTCCGGCTGCTGGCCGACGGCACCGCGGCGATCGCCGAGCTTGGCTTCAAGGGACCCCAGGGCGAGCACATCGTGGTCCTGGAGAACACCCCGTCGGTGCACCATGTGGTGGTGTGCACGCTGTGCTCGTGTTATCCGTGGCCGGTGCTCGGCCTGCCGCCATCGTGGTACAAGGACCCGGCCTACCGTTCGCGGGTGGTCCGTGAGCCGCGGATGGTGCTGGCGGAATTCGGCCTGATGCTGGCCGATGACGTCCAGGTCAAGGTCTTCGACTCCAGCTCCGAGGTCCGCTACATGGTCCTTCCCGAACGGCCTGACGGGACCGGGCACCTGTCCGAGGACGAGCTCGCCGCCCTGGTCACCAGGGACGCCATGGTCGGGGTGGCAGCCGTGAGCGCGCCGTGACCGACTCCGGCGGCCATGCGGACACCGCGTATCTCCTTGACACGTCCGGCCCCGCGGCCCCGCCCAGGGACAACGGCGAGCTCACCTTCGCCGCACCCTGGGAGAGCCGGGCATTCGGCGTCGCGCTGGCCCTGCGCGAGACGGGCCGCATCGACTGGGAGGACTTCCGGCAGCTCCTGATCGCCGAGATCGGCGACTGGCAGGACAGCGGCGCCGCCAGTGACGACTGGAGCTATTACGCCTGCTGGCTCCGGGCTCTGGAGCGGCTGGTCAGCCAGGACGGCCTGGTTGCCGCCGACGACCTGGAGACCCGGGTTTCGCTGCTGGCGGCTCGGCCGCCGGATCATGGCCCGGCAGCGCGCGACCATGACCACGACCACGCACAGCACGACAGCCAGGCGCATGACGACAGCCAGGCGCATGACGACAGCCGAGCGCATGACGACAGCCGCGCGCACGCCAGCACCAGCCATGCCGGCTGACCGGCCGCTGACCAACTCGGTCGTCGCCCGGTGGGAAGGCGGCTGGCGGTGCTCTGTCAGGGCAGCGGGATTCGACCTGATCGTGGACGAGCCGGAGAGGGCTGGCGGCACCGGGACCGGCCCGATGCCGACTGAGTATCTTCTGGCCGCCATGGCCTCGTGTTATGCGCTCGCTCTCAGCTGGGCCGCGGGCAAGCGCGGGCTGGTGCTTCCTGACCTCGCGGTCACCGCCACCGGTACCTATGACGGGCCGAGGTTTTCCCGGCTGGTGCTCGAGGTGGCGGCGAGCGCCCCCGCAGAGGTCATCGGCCAGCTCATCAAGCCTGCCCTGCGCGCCTGCTATGTCTCCAACACGATCGCTTCGTCGCCGCCCATCGAGGTGGTCATGAGCGGGGCGCCAGGCTCTTGACCGGCGTGCCAGGCTAGGGCCGCCCGGCGAGCGGGGTGCCAGGCTAGGGCCGCCCGGTGAGCCGCCGGTCGAGGTCGGCCAGTGCATCGCGGAAGCACCCGGCCGGGGCCTCGGCGACGCCAGCGCCCACCTGTCCCGTCCCCGCGTCGAGGTGCAGGATTCCGGTGGTCACTGCGGGGGTGATGCCAAGCACGACGACCTTGCGCACGTCAACCCCAAGCGGCGTGCCCGCCATCCCGAGAACAGGGATCTTGAACCTGCTTGACCGGCCCGCACACACGCTGGCGAGCCGCTCCGTCAGGGCTGCTGCGGCGGCCATCGAGCCCCCGACGAACTGCGCAACGGCAGGTGACCCGGCCGCGGCCGCGGCGCCCAGGCCAACGAGCTCGAGTACCGCGCTGTCGCCGATGTCCCGTGCGCTGGTCTCGGGACCCTGACCCGGGTAGTACAGCGCGCTGCCGACCTCCGGCGCGGCAGCGGTGAACCACTGGTCCGAGCCAGCCAGCCGGATTCCGAACTCCGTCCCGTTGCGGGCCATCGTGGTTACTATCGAGGCACCGCCGACCTGGCCCGCCCACTCGGTCAGCGATCGCGCCGCCGCCATCGCGATCGTCAGGAAGAACAAGTGGTTCCCGGACAGGAAGCGGGCGAACGCCACGCGGGCCGGATCGGCAAGCTCCGCCAGGTGCGGAAGCCATTCACGGATAAGCAGGTTGGTTGCTGCCTGCGTCCTGACGTGAATGTCGTCGCCCATCGTGATGGCCTGCGCCGCCATCGAGAGCACGTCAAGCGGGCCGGCCAGATCGAGCACCTGGCTGATCGCTGGCGCGGCGACCTCACGCAGGAAGCGAAGCCGCCCGATCGCGCCGTCCGTGTCACGGCCGAACCAGGCGACGTCGCCTGGCCCCTGGGACACCGGTGCGAACGCCATCGTGCCGCCCGCGGCGTTCTCCACGACGTAGACCGGCGCCCCGGGTTCCAGCGCGGTGGCCATCGGCACGACCATCCGGTGCTCGTTCGCCGGGCTCAGGCCGATGTCGCCCGCCGCCAGCAGGCGGGCCGCGTCCTGCGGCCCGGCTGCCCAGCCTTCGGCAACGACGGCCGCGCGCATGGACCGGCGCAGCGGGTCAGGCGCGTCGGGGTAGCTGATGGCGGGACCGCAGTGCAGCAGCGTGCGCTCAGGCAGCCCGGGCGCGGCTTCGGCTACCGTCCGCAGGCTGGTCAGCAGCGGACTGCCCTGGTCCAGCCGCCGCAGCACCTCGGCATTGGCCGCGTCAATCTGCGCAGCGTGCGGCCCGTAGAGGCGGCTCAGCGCCGCGACCGCCTGCGGCCGGCCCTCGGCCGGCACACGCCAGTCGACCGCTACGACCGGCGCTCCCTGGGCAGCGATGGCGTCCGCGAACAACGGCAGCCCGATGTTGACGACGCCGACATCCCGCGGCAGGGACGGCGCGGTGGTGGCCGGATCGGTCATCGCTTCCTCCGCTCTCGCATGCAACCTCAGCCAGGATCAATCCCGGCGACGTCCCGCAGGTCCGCGCCGTCGCCCGCGTCGGCGCAGCGGCGTGCGGACGCGACCAGCGCGTCGCGCGCCCGCTGGTACTCCTCGCGCCAGTGCTGCGCTCCGCCGGCCAGGTCAGCCGCCTGCTGCCGCACGTCCGC
Source organism: Streptosporangiaceae bacterium (assembly GCA_035299845.1). Lineage (GTDB taxonomy): Bacteria > Actinomycetota > Actinomycetes > Streptosporangiales > Streptosporangiaceae > Palsa-506. Next base: position 1,828 of record DATGVY010000705.1, on the reverse strand, counting down.
TGCCATCCGGGTCACCTCGCCGGGTGCCGCGCCGCCGCGGGCTGTCCTGCTCAGCACGATCTGCCACGGGTCAAGGACGGCGCTCAGGTCCCGCCCGGTCAGCTGCAGCGGGCTGCCGGTGACCGCGATGGCCGCGCGGTCCAGCAGGGCACCATCGATGTCCACGCCGCGCAGCCCGGCCGCGCTTGCATCCCGCACTGCCCGGCCGACCACTCGGTAGGCGGTCCGGTAGTCAATACCGCATTGCTGCATGACATACTCCGCGAGATCTGTCGCCTGCGCGAAGCCCGCGTCCAGGGCGGCGCGCATCCGGGCGGCATTGACCTCCAGCGTCCGCACCACGCCGCTGCTCAGGCGCGTGGTCCGCAGCGCCAGGTCGAGCGCCCTTGGCACCTCTCCGTACGCGAAGATCAGGTTGTCGCTCCGCGCCGACGGGGTCTTGGCCACTGCGAGCAGGCCAGTCAGCCTGCCGATGAGCGTGCCGGCCGCGCCGCGGATGATCGACAGCGCGTACGGATTGCGCTTCTGCGGCATCAGCACGCTCGCCCGGCTGTAGCCGTCGGCGAGGGTCACGTAGTCAAACTCCTGACTTGCCCAGATCTCAAGGTCTTCGGCCAGTTTCGCCTGCGTCACCAGCAGCCCGGCGGCCGCGCCGACCATGTCAAACAGGCCGTCGGTCTGCCACATCGCGTCCCTCGTGTGCTCGGCGATCCCGCGGAAGCCGAGCAGTCTGGCGACGGTGGCCCGGTCCGCGCGCAGCCGGGTGCCGTTGACGCAGCCGGCCCCCCCAGGGCTGGCGTCCGTCCAGGCCAGTGCCTCGTCCAGCCGCCTGCCCTCGCGAAGCACGGGGTAGGCGAAGGACAGGACATAGTGGCCGAACGTCGAGGGCTGCGCATGCTGCAGGTATGTCTGGTCAGCCATCAGGGTCCCGGCGTGCGCACTGGCCACGGCGCCCAGCTCGGCCGCGAGCTGCGCGGTCGCCTCGATGAGGTCGACCAGGGCGGTGCGCAAATGCAACCGGAATGCGACGCGCATGGCCTCGCGGCGCGGGCGTCCGGCGTGCAGCCAGCCGGCCAGATCGCCGGCCCGCTCGACGAAGTAGCGCTCGCGGGAGTTGTAAGGCTCCCCGTAGGCGGGCTCGTAGGGGAACTCGTCAGCCGGGATCTCCAGCACCTCAAGCAGCAGCGCGAGTATCCGGCCTGCCGCGGCCGTCGGGATGACCCCGGCACAGCCGAGATCGAGCACGTGCGCGATGTCGGCCAGGTTGATCCCATCGTGCAGCAGCGGGGCATCCGCGTTCTCCAGCTCGAAACCGGCAGCGATCAGCTCGGCGGCCGGCGGCCCGGTCGGCGGCCCGGCGGGCGAGATGGCGGGAGTCACCGCTGGCACTCCTGTGCGGCGGCAATCGTGTCCAGCAGTCCGCCGGTGTGCCAGAAGACGACCTCGCGCTGGCCGGCCACGCGGCGGACGACCTGCAGTGCCTTCGCTGTGTACACGGGGTCGACCACGATGCCCTCCGTTGTCATCGCGGTGTCGGCTGCCCGCCTGCCGTCCCGTGAAGCCAGGCCGTGACCGGGCCCGCGCGCATCGACGATCTCGACATCCGCGTCCGTAACGGCAGGTGCCAGCGGCGGGCCGGGCGCTTCCTGCCCGCCACCCGCGACCATCGCGGCCGCGACGCCCCGCCGGGCGCCCCGGCCGGCCTGGCACTGGGCATCCCGGCACTGGGCATCCCGGCACTGGGCATCCCGGCACTGGGCATCCCGGCACTGGGCATCCCGGCACTGGGCATCCCGGCACTCGGCATCCTGGCGCTGGGCGGTCAGCA
>DATGVY010000704.1:0-6981 GCA_035299845.1 Streptosporangiaceae bacterium | reverse complement strand
GGCTGACCGGTCTTCGCGACGCCAGTACCAACGGCAGCTGGCCGATGATTCCGGCCGCCGAGGCGCGTGCGGCCGACTCCCGCGCGGCGGCGGACGCGGCCTGCTACCAATGACCTCATGAGGCTGTTCGTCGCGATCACGCCTCCCGCAGCGGCGCTGGACGAACTCGATGCCGCGGCGGCGCCGTTGCGGGATGCGTGGCCACAGCTGCGCTGGACTGACCGCAGCATGTGGCACATCACGCTGGCGTTCCTCGGCGAAGTGGACGAGACCATCACCGGGCGGCTCAGGCCGCGCCTGGAGCGTGCCGCGCACCGGCACCCTGCGCTTGCGCTGTCCGTGACCGGCGCGGGTGCATTCACCAGGCCAGCCAGGGCGCGGGTGCTCTGGGCGGGAATCGGCGGAAGCCGTCAGGCCCTGTCCGCCCTGGCCGGCTCCGTGGCGGCGGGCTGCCGCAGGGCGGGAGCGCCGCCACCGGACGAGGGCAGGCGCTTCACGGCCCACGTGACGCTTGCGCGCTGCCAGGCGCCCGCCGACGTGCGCACACTGGTGGAGTCCCTTTCCGGGTACTCCGGAACGCCGTGGCAGGCCAGCGAGATCCGCCTGATCCGCAGTTTTCCCGGCGCCGGGCCGAGATACGAGGTGATGGGCGCATGGCCGCTTCGCCCCAGCGCCTGACCGCGGCCCGGCACCCGCGGCCGGTAGTCCGGGGTTCCTCCCGGCCTATAGGGCCCGTCATATTAGCCCAGGTATCCCCGTGGGGGACGCCGCGCAGGCGTGAAAAGCCTCACCGGTCACACTGGCCTCAGCCATACCGTATTTTCCGGTTAGCCCAGGTCATAGAGCTTCAGGCGGCGAATCTACATGTCTACGTGTAGTCATGGTGCACCACGTTTCTCCTGGTGAACAGGGATATCAGTTCATCCGGAGGGGAACTTCGGGGTAGCGAACGCGTATCAGCGCGGCCGGGGCTCGGCCGCCGCGGCCGCCGGGGTAGTGAATCCCGCGACCGGGCACTTCTGGTGATGAGCGATCGCGGGATTCACACCACCGCCGGGCCGGTGCTTGCCTGGCGGCTTTCCTAGAGGCGCTCGACTACGTAGTCGATGCAGGCGGTCAGCGCCTGGACGTCGGCCGGGTCCACGGCGGGGAACATGCCGATGCGCAACTGGTTGCGGCCGAGCTTGCGGTACGGCTCGGTGTCCACGATCCCGTTCGCCCGCAGCGCCGCCGCGAGCGCGGCCGCGTCGACTCCGTCATCGAAGTCGATCGTGCCGACCACCGGGGAGCGCTGATCCGGGCTGGTCACGAACGGCGTCGCGTAGGGCGCCTTCTCTGCCCACTCATACAGCCAGGTCGAGGAGTCGGCCGTGCGCGCGACGGCCCATTCCAGCCCGCCCCGGTCAAGGAGCCAGGACACCTGGTCGGCCAGCAGGATCAGGTCGGCGACCGACGGCGTGTTGTACGTCTGCTGCAGCCGCGAGTTGCTGATCGCGACCGGCAGCGAGAAGAACTCCGGAATGTACCTGCCGCCTGATGCGATGTGCTCCGCCCTGGTCAGCGCGGCGGGCGACATGAGCGCGATCCACAGGCCGCCATCGGCGCCGAAGCACTTCTGCGGCGCAAAGTAGTACACGTCGAAGTCGCTCGCCTGGACCGCCAGCCCGCCGGCGGCGCTTGTGGCGTCCACGACCAGCAGCGCGGCGGAATCCGCGCCCGCCACCCGGCGGACCGGCATGGCAACCCCGGTGGACGTCTCGTTGTGGGTGAGCGCATAGGCATCCACGCCGGCCTCGGCACGGGCCTCCGGATGCGTGCCCGGTGCGGACTCGATGATCACTGGCGAGTCCAGCCACGGCGCGGCGGACGTCACCTTGGCGAACTTCGACGAGAACTCCCCGAACGACAAGTGCAGCGACCGGCGATCGACAAGCCCGAATGCGCCAATCTCCCAGAAGGCCGTGGTGCCGCCATTCCCGAGCACGACTTCGTAGCCGTCCGGGAGGGAGAAGTAGCTGGCGAGGCCCTCGCGGATCCGCTGCACCAGCGAGCGGACCGGGGCCTGGCGGTGCGACGTGCCGAGTAGCGCGGCGCCAGGGCCGGCCAGCGCGGCCAGCTGCTCAGGCCGGACCTTGGACGGGCCGCAGCCGAACCTGCCGTCGGCCGGCCGCAGGCTTGCCGGGATGGCGATGCCGGCCGCACCGGTCCGCGGGCTCGGCCGGCCGGCCGAGCTGTCCGATGCGGTGCTGGCCGACCTGCCAGGTCCGGCGTTTGGCGGGCCGCCCGGTCGGTCGTTTGGCGGGCCGCCGTGACCGGGCCGCTGGTCAGACATTTTTGTCCAGGACATCGGCGGCACCGGGCACGTCCCGGACCGAGCGGCCCTTCGGGCCGACATAGCGCGCGCTCGGCCGGACCAGCCGCCCGGTCCGCTTCTGCTCCAGGATGTGCGCCGCCCAGCCAGCCGTGCGCGCGCAGGTGAACATCGACGTGAACATGTGCGATGGCACCTCGGCGAAGTCCAGCATGATCGCCGCCCAGAACTCCACATTGGTGGCAAGCACCCGGTCCGGCCGCCGGGCGTGCAGCTCAGCAAGCGCGGCCGTCTCCAGGGCCGCGGCTACCTCATACCTGGGTGCGCCGAGCTCCCTGGCCGTGCGGCGTAGCACTCGCGCCCGCGGGTCCTCTGCCCGGTAGACGCGATGGCCGAAGCCCATCAGCCGCTCGCCGTTGTCCAGGGCCTGCTTGACGTAGGCATCCGCATCGCCGGTTTTCTCAACCTCCTCGATCATGTGCAGTACCCGCGCCGGGGCACCGCCGTGCAGCGGGCCGGACATCGCGCCGACCGCGCCGGACAGCGCGGCGGCCACGTCGGCCCCGGTGGAGGCGATCACCCGCGCGGTGAACGTGGACGCGTTCATGCCGTGCTCGGCGGCCGAGGTCCAGTACGCGTCGATGGCCTTCACATGTCGCGGGTCGGGCTCGCCGCGCCAGCGGATCATGAACCGCTCGGTGATGGTCTTGGCCGCATCCACCTGCCGCTGCGGGACCATCGGAAGGCCCGGTCCGCGGGCAGACTGCGCGACAAAGGACAGCGCCATCACCGAGGCACGGGCCAGGTCCTCGCGGGCCTGCTCGTCGCTGATGTCTAGCAGCTGCCGCATCCCCCAGGCAGGCGCCAGCATGGCGAGCGCGCTCTGCACGTCCACCCGGATGTCCCCGGAGTGCACCGGTATCGGGTAGGGCTCGGCGGGCGGCAGCCCGGGGGCGAAGGCATTGTCCACTAGCAACCCCCAGACATGCCCGTAAGGCACGTGCGCGACGAGCTCCTCGATGTCGACCCCCCGGTAGCGGAGCGAGCCACCCTCCTTGTCGGGTTCGGCGATTTCCGTCTCGAACGCGACGACGCCCTCGAGTCCGGGCGTGAAGTCGGACATCTACCGTTCCTCCGTCTCTTTGTCAGTGGCAGGCCGGTGGCCGGACTGCCGCCAAATCGGCGGTCGGACCGGCGGCTGGACGGCCATCGAGATGGCCAGCCGGTCCATTCAACCGCGCGCGGGGCGCAATAGGCCAACTGCGCTGTGCAGTTCTTAACGTGGCCAGGCTGACCAGCGCGGACGGCCGGGGCTGCCGCCGGGTTCGGTCAGCGGGGCTCACTACCCTTAGATGCCATGCGGCACGCCGATGACCTAGTCCGCCGGGACCCCGGCCAGCCGGAATCAGGCCTCGATGAAGCCATGCTGGCGGGTGACCCGATCAGCCAGTTCTCCCGGTGGCTGGCCGACGCGGCGGCCCTGCCGCTGCCGGAACCGACTGCCATGGTGCTGGCAACGGTTTCCGGCGAGGGCTGGCCGCGCGCCCGGACGGTGCTGCTCAAGGCCTACGACTCCGGCGGCTTCACCTTCTACACCAACCGCACCTCCAGGAAGGGCACCGACCTGGCCGCCGTCCCCCGGGCCTGCCTGCTCTTCCCGTGGCACGCTATGCATCGCCAGGTGATCATCGAGGGGACGGTCATCCCGCTGTCCACTGAGCAGAGCGAGCCTTACTTCCGTACCAGGGCGCGCGGATCGCAGCTCGGCGCGTGGGCCAGCAGGCAGTCGTCGGTGATCGGGTCCAGGGATGAGCTGGACGAGCGCTATGCCCGGCTGGCGGAGCGGTGGCCGGAGGAAACTCCGGTGCCGATGCCCGAGTTCTGGGGCGGCTACTGCGTTGTGCCGGTGACCTGTGAGTTCTGGCAGGGAAGGGAGAACCGGCTGCACGACAGGTTCCGGTACCGGCGCCTCCGCGATCAGTGGGTGATCGAGCGCCAGGCGCCGTGACGGCCGGGCCGGACGGTCCGCGTAATTCCTGCTGAGCTGATGCCTTCCTGGCGCCCACCCAGGCGCGGCAGCCTGGATGCCCAGGCGGCACGGCCGGCTCGCGGCAGTCAGGATCTGCGCGTCGCCATGGCCCCGGCGGGCCGGCGCCGACCGCCGGCAATAAGGCCCGCCCCATGGCGCGCCACGGTGCCCGGCGGTTCCTCCCAGTTCGCCACCGGGGCACTCAGGCATAGCATCGGTGCTGGAGGGAGGACCCCTTGACGGCGCATGGGCTGATCGATACGACCGAGATGTACCTTCGCACGATCTTCGAGCTCGAAGAGGAAGGCATCGTCCCGTTGCGTGCCCGTATCGCCGAGCGGCTGTCGCAGAGCGGCCCGACAGTCAGCCAGACGGTCGCGCGGATGGAGCGCGGCGGACTGGTCCGGGTTGAGGGGGACCGGCAGCTGTCGCTGACCGGCACCGGCCGCGCGCTGGCGGTCCGCGTGATGCGCAAACACCGGCTGGCCGAGTGCCTGCTGGTGGAGATTATCGGGCTGCCGTGGGAAGAGGTTCATATCGAGGCGTGCCGGTGGGAGCACGTGATCTCCGACAACGTGGAGCGGCGGCTGGCCGAGCTGCTTGAGTATCCAGTCCGCTGCCCGCACGGGAATATCATTCCCGGGCTCGAAGAACTCGGGATACCCGCCGATGCCAGCAAGCGGGCAATAGCGGCCGGGCTTGAGGACGCGGTGGCCATGACCAAGATCGCCTCAGCGCGTGCCGAGCTGGTGGTGATCCGGCGGATAAGCGAGCAAGTCCAAAGTGATCAGGATTTGATGCTTAAACTAAAGCACATAGGGATACAGCCGGGACGCGAGGTAACCCTCTCGGCGAGCGACAACGGCGTGCGGGTGACAGGTGAGGACAGGGTCGGCGGTGCCGCAGCGGAACTGCCCCGTCATGTCGCCGTGCACGTGTTCGTTACGAGGTCGTGACCTTTGCGGCGCCAGGCACGCCAGCTGCTGCGTCCCTGGTATGGCGGTAGCACCGTGAAGCGGCCGGGTGATTCGGCGGTTGGCGAGCTGGCGGCGCGGCTGGGCGGCGATGCGGTCCTCGACCAGGCGGAGGCTGGCGTTGTCGTCACCGACCGCCTGGGTAATCTCCAGTACGCGAATTCCTTCGCAGTAAGGCTGTTCGGATTTCCCGACGATCCGGGGCGTCTCGTCGGCCGCTCGCTACTCTCCCTCGGATTCGAAGAAGGCGATCTCCAAAAGGCCAATGACCTCGCGGGCCAGGTCTTGCGCGGCCGGGCTTGGGAAGGGACCTTCGCGATCCTGCGAACGGACGGCTCCCGCGTTTTCGTGCGCGCGCAGGCGGTGCCGCTGCGCCCAGCGGGCGGCGAGATTACTGGCATCGTGATCATGGCGCGCGAGGCGACCAGGCGCGGCGGCCAGCGCGAGCGGGAGCAGATCGGGCTGCTTGAGCGCATCGGGGAGCGGCTGGCCGGGTCACTTGAATTCGGCACCACCTTGCGGCAGGTGGCGGAGACGCTGGTGCCGCAGTTCGCCGACCACTGCCTGATCGACCTGTTCCAGGGCCAGAAGCTGGTCCGCCGGGCGCAGCTACATGCCGGGGGATGGATGCCGCGGCCAGGGACCTGGGCAATGGTGGGCGAGCAGATCACCTACCCGGAAGGACATTTCTGCCAGCAGGCGATGGCGCGCATGGAGACGGTCATCGTGGCGGAGGGCGTCGAGCGGTATCCCGCGCCGAAACCGGAGAGCCTCCAGGTCAGCGATGACATCGGCCTCAGGTCGGTCATCGCCGCGCCGCTGATCGCCCGCGGCGAGCTGCTCGGCGTGATGAGCCTGGGCCTCTCACGGCTGACGGAGCGCGAGGAGCCCTACTACGGGGCCGACGACCGTGATTTCCTCAGCGCGATCGCCAGCCGGGTCGCCATCGCGATCGACAACGCAATGCTCTTCGAGGAGGAGCGCCGCACAGCGCTCGCCTTCCAGACCAGCCTGCTGCTCCAGGACCCGCCCGCGGTGGACGGCCTTGAGGTCGCCTACAAGTACGTGCCCGCGAAGCCGCTGGAGACCCATGGCCAGGGCATCCAGACCCAGGTCGGCGGCGACTGGTACGACATCATCTCGCTGTCGGCCGGGCGGGTCGGGATCGTCATCGGCGACGTGGAAGGGCGCGGAGCGCGCGCCGCGGCGAGCATGGGCCAGCTGCGGGCGGCGCTGCGCGCCTTCGCCCAGGACGACAAGCCGCCGGCCGAGATACTCCGCAGGCTGGATGACTGGTGCCGGACGCTGGTGCCGTCGCAGGCGCAAGCGCACGGCTTCCACGCGGCCGATCCGCCGATCGTGAGCTGCACGTATCTCGTCTATGACGCATGGTCCCGCAGTCTGTCATTCGCCAATGCGGGACACGACGCGCCGCTGCTCATCACCGGCCTGGATGTCAGCCAGATGGAGATCGAGCACAAGGGCGTGCTGCTAGGGGTGCGGGGCAAGGGCATGCCCGGCGTCCCGACCTACCGGGAGGAAACCCGGTATCTCGCGCCAGGCTCGACACTCGTCTTCTATACCGACGGCCTGACTGACCGGCGTCAGCGTGCCGACGGGACCGGGCACTACACCGAGGCAGAAGCGTTGCAGATGCTGCGCGAGGC
>DATGVY010000703.1:0-4117 GCA_035299845.1 Streptosporangiaceae bacterium | reverse complement strand
CGCCGTCGCGGACCGGTCCCTCGTCCTGGTGGACACCTCCCGGGCGCCGCTGGCCGGCCGCCGGGTGCTGCCTACACTCGTCCGGTATCCGGTCATCCCGGCCAGGGCAGCCGCCGCCGGCGGGCTGGCCAGGGGGCTGTTCCCGCTCGTGCTGTTCGCGCCCGGCTACCTGCAGTGCGACGGCAGCTACCGCTCGCTGCTGCACAGCTGGGCGAGCGCCGGGTACGTGGTGGCCGGGGTCGAGTTCCCGCGCACAAGCTGCCATGCCGCCAGCCCGGACGAGGCCGACCTCGCCAACCAGCCCGGCGACATGTCCTTCGTCATCAGGCGGCTCCTGGCCATCAGCGGCCGGCCGCACGGCGTGCTGTCCGGCCTGGTGAACCCGGCGGCCATCGCGGTAGCCGGCCACTCGGATGGCGGCGACACCGTCGCCGCCATGGTGGCCAACACGTGCTGCCTCGACCACAAGGTATCGGCCGCCGTCATCCTGGCCGGGGCGGAATGGCCGCCGCTTCGCGGGTCCTACTTCGCCCGCAGGAGCCCGCCCATCCTGTTCGTGCAGGGCAACGCCGACAACATCAACCTCCCGGCGGACAGCCAGCTGATGTACCGGGCAGACACCAGGGGCCCGCGGTTCTATCTCGACCTCTTCGGCGCCGGCCACCTCACCCCCTATGAGGGTGACGGATCGCCGGAACCAGTAGTGGCGCAGGTCACCACCGACTTCCTGAACCGGTATGTGGCCGGGCAGCCGTCCGCGAGCGCGGCCATGCAGCGGGCCGGCGATGTAGCCGGGATAGCAGTTCTCGTGCACGGCAAGAAACCGCCGCCCTGATCCGATCACCGTCGCCGCTCAGGCCCGGCATGGCCGGGGGCGGCCGAGCGGCGGCCAGGTAGCGGCCGGGCTCAGTCCGCCAGCGCGCCGGGATCGGCTGGCACATCGATGGCGTGCTCCCGCAGGGTGGCGAGCGGCGCCACGTCAAGGGCCCGCTCGTGGGTTGACGCCAGCACCACGTAGGCCGCGGCGCCATCGTGATGAGCCCGCAGCCAGTTCACCGCCGTCACGCACCAGCGGTCGCCGGGCACCAGCCCGGGAAACTGGTACTCCGGCACCGGGGTGCGCAGGTCGTTCCCGATCCGGCGCTGATGCTCAAGGAACTCCGCGGTCACCACCGCGCAGATCGTGTGGCTGCCGCGGTCCTCGGGCCCGGTGTTACAGCAGCCATCCCGGTAGAAGCCGGTCACTGGGTCGGTGCCGCACGGCTCCAGTTCGCCGCCCAGCACATTTCGCTCGCCCATCTGCCCAGTATCCCGCACCCGCTGGCAGGACCCGCATGGCGACGATCGGACCGGAGAAAACCGACTGTCGGTCTGCCGCCAGGGTAAACGACAGCCGGACCGGAGCAAACCGACTGTCGGTCTGCTGCCACGGTAAACGACAGCCGGACCGGGGCAAACCGACTGTCGGTCTGCCGCCACGGTAAACCGACGACCGGACCGGGGCAAACCGACTGTCGGTCTGCCGTCACGGTAAGCGACGACCGGTCTGTTATCGGGGACCGCCTGCCAGGCGGCCTCACTCCAGCCCTTAGCCAATACCGGGCAGCGGCGGCTCGCCGCCGGACCACCGCGCGACCCGCACGGCCTTCCCGACCTCGGTCCTCGGCACTGTGCCTTCCGGGACCAGCCTGACCCCGACGCTGATCCCCAGCGCGTCCCGCAGCCGGGACTCGATCTCGGCGGCGGGGGCGGCCGGCCGGGGACCATCCGTTCGATATTCGCAACATGCCACCAGCCGGGCCTGGGCTGCCCGCTCGTCCACCACCAGCAGATAATCGGGCGCCAGGGTCGGCTCGCCGAGCAGCACCCGCTCCACCTCGCTCGGGTACACGTTGACGCCGCGGATCACCAGCATGTCGTCACGCCGGCCGGTGATCTTGCTCATCTTGACCAGGGTGCGGCCGCACGGGCAGGCGCCGTGGCGCAGCGCCGCGATGTCGCCGGTGCGGTAGCGAAGCAACGGCAGCGCCTCCTTCGTCACCGTGCTGAACACCAGCTCCCCAGCAGTCCCGTCCGGCACCGGCGCGGCGGTTACCGGGTCGACCGCCTCCACCACGAAATGGTCCTCGTTCACGTGCAGCCCGTCGGCGGCGACGATGCACTCCGACGCCACCCCGGGCCCGATGATCTCCGAAAGCCCGTAGATATCCAGCGCGCGCAGCCCGAGCAGTTCCTCGATCCTGGCGCGCAGCTCGTCGGTCCACGGCTCGGCACCGAAGATCCCGGCCTGAATCCGCAGCCCGTCTTTCGGCCGCAGGCCCGCTGCGGCCAGCGCCTCGCCGAGCCGGATCGCGTACGACGGCGTGCAGGTCAGGATGTCCGGCCGCAGATCACGGATCAGGGTCACCTGCCGCGACGTCATCCCGCCGGACACCGGGACCACCGTCGCGCCGAGCTCGATCGCGCCCTGGTGAATGCCAAGTCCCCCGGTGAACAGCCCGTAGCCGTACGCGTTGTGCACGATGCTCGCCGCCGTCGCGCCGGCCGCGGCCAGCGCCCGAGCGCACATCTTCGCCCATAGCCGCAGGTCGCCGCGGGTATAGGCGACAAGCGTCGGGCGGCCGCCGGTGCCGCTTGAGCCGTGCACGGCAACCACGTCAGAAAGCGGAACAGCCAGGATCCCGAACGGATATTCCGACCAGATGTCCGCTTTCGAGGTCATCGGCAGCCGCGGCAGGTCCGCCAGGGCCACCTCCGCGCCGCTGGTCACGCCTGCTTCCGCGAGCCTGCGGCCCTGCAGCCCGCCTGCGGCGAGCAGCCGGTCGATCATGCCGCTCAGCCTCGCCTGCTGCAGCGCGGCGCGCTGGTCCGCGGGCATCGACTCGGCTGCCGGATCGAACATTGCCGGCCCCCGCTCCGCCGCCATGTGCATCGACCTCCGCCCGCTGGACCTACGATGGCTGGTATGACCACTGTGCCCGACCGCTCCCGGGTGCGTCTGCCCGGTATCAGCTCACGTGCTTACGAGCATCCCGCCGACCGTTCCGCGCTGGTGGCGATGCGCAAACTGACCGGATTTGACGTGCTGCTACGCCGTCTGGCCGGGCTCTTCAGCGACCGCAGCCTGCGGCTGATGTTCCTCGCCAGCGGCGTGAAGGCGTCGCAGGAACAGTTCCCGCAGCTCTACCAGACCATGTTGGACGGTGCCTACGTCCTGGACCTGCCGACGGTCCCTGAGCTGTTCATCAGCCAGAACCCGGCCGTCAACGCGATGACACTCGGCACCGACAAGCCGTTCATCGTGATCACGACCGGCATGGTGGACCTGTTCGACGCCGAGGAGATGCGGTTCGCGATCGGGCATGAGCTCGGGCACGTGCTGTCCGGGCACTCGGTCTACCGCACGATGCTCTTCCACCTGATCAACCTGGCTCAGCGGGTGGCGTGGATGCCGATCGGCTACCTTGGCCTGCGCGCGATCATCTGGGCCCTGGAGGAGTGGTACCGCAAGTCCGAGCTGTCCTGCGACCGGGCGGGCCTGCTGGCCGGCCAGGACGTGGAGGCCGCTCGCCGCTCGCTGATGAAGACGGCCGGCGGCTCCCGGATGTCGGAGCTGAGCCATGATGCCTTCCACGCCCAGGCACGCGAGTACGACGCCGTTCCCGATGTGCGGGAGGGCCTGCTGAAGCTGCTCCAGCTACAGGGCAACACGCACCCGTTCGCGGTGGTCCGGTTCGCCGAGCTTGACCGCTGGGCCTCCGAGGGCGAGTACCGCGACATCCTGGCCGGGAACTACCCGCGCCGCGAGGACGACTCAAGCGCGTCGGTCAGCGAGGAGGTCAAGGCGGCGGCGCGGTCCTACCAGGAGTCCTGGAGCCGGACCGCCGACCCGTTCGTCGGCATGGTCCGCGGGGTAGCAGAGACCGCAGTCGGCGCCGGCGAGCGGCTCTTCAGCCGCTTCTCCAACCGCGACGACGACTGACCCAGGCGCCGCAGTCCCGCCCCGCCGGGTCGGCCCCCGCCCAGGTCGGCCCGGCCGCAGGTCAGCCCGGCCGCAGGTCAGCCCGGCCGCAGGTCAGCCCGGCCGCAGGTCGCCGGCCCGGGGTCAGCCCGGCCG
>DATGVY010000702.1:0-7287 GCA_035299845.1 Streptosporangiaceae bacterium | reverse complement strand
GGCCTCGAACACTGGCTGGCCAGCGCGCATTTCCGTCTGCCTGTCATCCGCAGTTCCCAGTAAGCACCAGTTGCCTGGACGTTAGCTGAATGCCTCCTGAGTATTCGCTTCCGTGGTCGCATGCCAGCCTGGGCAACGATTCTGCGCTGTGAACTCTTGGATGGGTGCCGGTGGTGGCCAGCACAGCAGGTGACGGCGTTGCCCGCACGGTCAGGATGACACCCTATGCGCCCGGCCGGGCTAATCGTTATCCGCGGGTGAACGGCCAGTTCGGAGGCTGTCTACGACCGCAGAGCAGGGTGCTGACTTGCGTGTCGGACTAGCACTGCGCCAAGAAGCGATATATCTTGACTCTGGGAGTGCCCGTCTCGACCAGGGAGTAACGATGTCGGCACCAACGCGCAAGGATGTGCCGGGCCTGACCCGGCGAGATGAGATGGCTGTCTCCGGAGCCGCGCTCTCGAAGGCTCCGTGGGCCGTTGCAGGCGCGGCAGGCGCGGCCGTCGCGGGCGGCGACCTTGTCCTGCACCTGCTGACCGCGCACCTCGCCGTCACCAGTTCGCTGTCGGCGGGCGCCGTGGCATTCTTCGCCGTCGCGGCCGGAGGCGTGGCACGGAGTAACGCTCCAGGGCGCGCGATGCGCTGGGTTCGCCAGAATCCTTGGCGCTTCGCCATCATGCCCGGCGTCGCCTGCGCCATGGTGGTCTTCGTGCTGTCCGTCGTTCTCGGCGGCGGCGAGATCGTGGGCGGCGCGTTCACGGCGCTCTGGCATGGCGCGATTGCCTACGGCCTGGTCGGCGCGGCAGGCTCGGTGGGCAGCGCTCGCCGCCGGACCAGCTGACCGGCAGCGTCGCGGCTGGCCCGCGGCCAGCGAGCGGCCAGCCCGTGGCGCCGACCGGCGCCAGAGAAGCCAGCCGGCGAGGCGACCGGGTTGAGAGACGCGTGCCCGAGACCGGCCAGTACCAGGATGAGCGGTCACCCCTGCGCACCCATTCACCAATGGTTGCGGGCCTTCAGAGACCGGCCTATGCGGTCGCCCACTCGCTGACGAACCGGCCGGTCTCCAGCTGACATTCCAGGCGTAGCGGCCCTGGGCCGGGCGCCGGGAGCGCGAAGCAGCCGACCTCGTCCGCCTGGGTAGACGCCTGCGGGCCGTCAGCAGTCACCAGGGTGACCTGGCCAGGCTGCGGCGGGACGAGCTGACCGACGATCCCGGTCTCGTCGATCTCGATCTCCACGCTGAGCCGCTCGCCATGGAAGACCAGTGTTTGCGGCCCGCCCGGCCCGCCCGGCCCGCCTGGCCTGCTGCCTCGGACCTGTGCGCCGGAGGTCAGGCCGGTGTCGACCGCCAGGCTGAGGAACTCAAGGTCGGCATCCACCGTCCGCCAGGCGAATGCCGCCTGTGCCGCACGGATGACGCTGTCCTCCACCGGCACCTCCTGCAGCGCGCCGCGCAGTTCCTCTAGCAATTCGTCGTCACTCCACCTCGGCGAGTTCACGCTGGTCACCTCCCGTTCCCTGGCCGGCACTGGGATCTGCGGTCAGGTAGGCCCGCAGCGCGGTGGTTTCCCGCAGTCGGCCAAGGCTTCGCCGGAGGGTAGGGCCGATGCTCCCGATCGGCATGCCCAGCAGCTGGCTGATCTCGTGATAGGACTTCGGCGGGTCGGTAGCACGCAGCCGCAGTAGCCACTGATCCCTCGCGGGCAGCTCGGCGAGCCCGTCGCGCAACGCCTGGCGGAGTTCCGTGCGCAGTAGGCCGGCATCCGGGTCCGCCGTCGTGCATTGCTGCATGGCGCCATCGGCCTGCGGATCTACCGGCAGTACCCGCTGCGTCCTGGTCACCTGGCGGCTGCATTCGCGCTGGGTGGTTGTCGCCAGCCAGCCCGGCAGCGCAGCTGGCTCGCGCAGGTCTGCGAGGTGCTCCACGAGCCGCAACCAGACCGTCTGGCTGACGTCCTGAGCGTCCGCGGCCGCGAGCCGGTAGCTGCGGGTCACTGCCATGACGAGGGGCGAGTAGCGGCGGACGAGCTCGTTCCACGCTTCCGCGCTGCCGTCCGCGCTCGCCCGAACTAACCGGCCGACTTCGGATGCATCCGCCATGTGCACCATCCTCCTGCCGAATCGCCGGATCCGGCGCGGCGAGAATCGGAGTTTCTCGCCTACGAACGCAGAGCATGGCTGGGCGGCCCTGATACACCAGCAGGCAATCCGGCACGGCTCAGGTACCCGGGAGTATCTTCAGTGCCTGGCCGAAGCCCGGTATCGCCCGGCCGCCCGCTAGCAGCCGGCGCAATGCCTCGCGGAGCGGGTAGCGGTTGTCGTACAACAGGGCGAGGGCGCCGACGACCTGCGGCGCGGCGAAGGACGTGCCGCTCCACACCGCCCAGGCATCCGTGCCGAACTGTCGCGGATCCGGATCGATCAGGATCGACTCGTTGCCCTCGACGTAGGTCGAACTTATGCCCTGCCCGATCGTCGAGCAGGTGACCCAGAAGCCGTGAGTGGACCATTGCGCCGGCAGCATGTCGGGTGCCAGCGCAGCGACAGATACGACCTGGCGGAACGCGGCGGGCCAGCAGGCCCTCGTGTCGGCGTAGTTTCCGGCCGCCGCGACGACGAGCACCTCGCGGTCCTCTTCGCGTTCCAGGTCCCTGATGACATCCAGAGCCGCGCGGATGGCGATCGGCGGGACGTCGTCCTGCGTCTGGCAGCCGAGGGAGAGATTGATGATCTGGGCGCCCGCCCTGGCCGCGCGGATCAGCTGGCAGGCCACCGCCACCTCGCTGGCGATGCCGTCGCTGTCCATGGCCCGGTAGACCGTGATCTCCGCATCCGGCGCGACGTGCTGGACGATCCCGGCGACGAAGGTGCCGTGCCCGGCATCGAAGTCGAGATAGGTGTCGCCATTCGGCAGCGGGAATTGATCGAGCGGGTCGATGTTGCCATCGCGCGGGACGTCACGAAGCCACCGGTCGGTGCGCCGCTCGGCGGCGATACCGGTATCGATGATCGCGACCTTCGCTGGCGTGCCCGGGCCGGAGCCGGGCTGGAATGAGCCGGGCGACGGCGCGGGCAGCGGCCCGCCGATCGCCTTGCCGACCGGCGCCGTCGGGGTGATGTTGCTGACCGCCGCGGTGAATCCCCGCGTCCGGAGGACCTTGGCCACGTCGGACAGCTGCCGCGGTTCCATCCTGTCGTGGGTAAGCCGGAGAACCCGGCCGTGGAGCTCGGCGCAGTCCACCTCGCTGGCCGTCATTTCCAGCGCCTCGATGTATTCCCTGGCGTTCCGGAACGGGCCCTGGCGGGCGGCCGCGCCGGACAGGCCGTCGTACGACTCCGCGGTGATCAGGAGCTCCCCGCGTACTAACAGGGTGTCGAAGCCGACAGCAACCGGCAGGACGTCGAACTGGGTGATCTCGCTATCCGGTGTGCGGCCTGCGCGCTGCCCGCGTTGTCGCTGCGGCGGCCGCCGGCCTCGTTCCGGCGTCGGCGGCTCCCGCCGCTGCTGCAGCAGCCTGAGCAGCTCGTGCCGGACCGCGGGCTCGTAGCGGCGCTGTGCCAGCTCGGTGACCTGGCGCTGAACGTCGGCCGCAAGCTCGCCCCACGGCTCATGATCGGGACGGCCCGGGAAGTCGCCACGGAACGGGTCACCTTTATTTTCCTCGTCAAACGGCATGGGATTCACCGATCCTTTTCCTATGACGTTAACCGTGGGCGGACCTCGCCCGCTCGGCCCTGCCCGCGACGGGACCTCTTCTTGACTTGGACAGAGCCCTCAGGCGACCTTCTGATACGTGCGCGGCGGGCGCATGATGACGTCGCGGCCGACCCGGACAAGTTCCGCCCCGCCGCCGAAGCGCTCGTGGCCGAGGCCAGGCGGGCACGTCAGCCTGAGGCGCTGGCCCTGGCGCTGCGGGCGGCAGCCTGGGCCGAGCGCGCCAGGCTGGATGACCGCTCGGCTATCAGGCTGCTCGACGAGGCCTGCCGGGTCGCGCGGCGGCACCATCTCAAGGAGACTCTCGGCGACCTGCTGATGAGCCACGCTGCCGTCAGCCAGGAACTCGGCCGGGTGACGGCGGCACGCCGCGACCTGCGGGCCGCCGCGACGCTTGTCACCGGGACGCGGCGCGCGGAGCTCGATTTCCACCAGGCCGTGCTGCTGCAGAACATCGGGCAGCTGGCCGAGGCCGCCGCGATCTATCACCGCCTGCTGGCCGGCCCGGCGCCGTCCGGCCCGGCGCCCTCCGGCCCGGCGCCCTCCGGCCCGATACCGTCCGGCCCGATACCGTCCGGCCCGGGCCCGGACCGGCGGCGTGCCGTGATCTGTGCGAACAACCTGGCGCTGATCGAGTCGCAGCAAGGCCGCTATGGCCAGGCGCTGCCCCGGCTTGACCAGGCGCTGCTCGCGGCTGCTGAGGTCGGCCCGGCGCTTGTCGCCCTCGTCGCGCAGAGCCGCGCGTGGGTCACGGTGCAGTCCGGGCGGTTTGCCGAGGGCCTGCGATTGCTCGAGGCCGCCGAGCGAACGTACCGGGCCGCCGGGCTGCCGCTTGGCGAGCATTACATCGAGTACGCCGATGTCCTGATGGAGCTGCGGCTGCTGCCCGAGGCCGTCGGCGCGGCGCGTCGTGCGGTGGCCGAGTTCACCGCCGCCGGGGTATCGCTGATGGCGGCCGAAGCTCAGCTGCGCGTCGCCCAGCTCGCGATGCTGGCCGGCGACAACGCCGAGGCTCTCACCGCCTCGGCGGCGGCAGCGGCCACTTTCCGGCGGCAAACCCGGGCGGCGTGGCGAGCCCGCGCTCTCCTGGTGACGGCCGAGGCGAGGCTGAAGTCAGGTACGGCGACGCTGGCGGACCTGTCCCAGGCCCGAGCGGCGGCCCGGCGGTTCTGGGCGCTTGGCGCGACGCCGACGGCAGTGCAGGGCTTCCTGGTAACCGGCCGGCTGGCCGCCTCGCTTGGCCTGCGCGGCCAGGCCGTCGCCGCGCTGACCCGCGCGGGTTCGCTGGCCCGCGGCACGCCAGTCCTGGTCAGGCTCCGCGGCAGGGTCGCGCTGGCGCTCGCGGCGGACCTGCGGCACCGCGATCGTGAGGTTCTGGCGCACTGCCGGAATGGTCTCAGCGACCTTTCCCGCCATCGCCGCAGCCTGCCGTCGGTGGAACTCCGCGCGCTCGCCTCAGGTCATGGTGCTGAGCTAGGCCTGATCGGCCTGGACGTGGTCATCAGGGACGGCTCACCCGCGCGCGTGCTGAACTGGATGGAGCGCAGCCGCTCCGCCGCCCTGCTGGCGGTCGAGCCGCCGGAGTTCGACGGGATCCGCGCGGACCTGACGGCCCTGCGCGCTGTCCATGCCGGACTGCGGGGCGGCGCGGCACCGGGTGCCCGGCTCGGTGGCCAGGCGCCCGCGCGCGCTGAGCAGATCGCCGCCGAGCAGGCGGTCATCGAGAACCGGATCCGGCAGGCCACCTGGCGGGCGTATTCCAGCGCCAGCGCATCCGCCGGGCCCGTCACCATGGGTGCATTGCGCGAGCTGCTGGCCGGGCAGGCGTTCGTCGCTTACGGCCTGCTCGGTGCGGAACTTGTCGCAGTGGTGATCGAGCCGCGCGGCAGCAGGATCGCCGACCTGGGGCAGGTAGCGCCCGTCAGGGAGCAGCTGCGCGCGTTCCTGTTCGCGTTGCGCCGCCTCACGCAGCCGCGTCCGCCCGCCGAGCTCGCCGCCGCCAGGGCGAGCGCGGACCTGCGAATCCGCAGGCTGACCGAGCTTCTCGTGGCACCACTGCGGCTGACGGCCGAACTGGACCTGGTCGTCGTGCCCGTCCCCGGCCTGCACGGCGTTCCCTGGTCGGCGCTGCACAGCGGTCCGGTCTGCCTGACCCCGTCGGCCACATTCTGGGCGCGGTCCGCGGTGGCGGCCCGGGCCCGATCACGCGCTGGCGACTCCGCCGCCGTGGTCCTGGTCGCTGGTCCTGACCTGCCCGGCGCGGTCGCGGAGGTTGAGTCGCTGGCGGCGATCCACCAGGTCGCCGTCCGCATCATGCCGCCCGACAGCACCGCCGACCGGGTCGCCGACGCCCTGGCCGGAGCCGATCTCGCCCACCTCGCCTGCCATGGGATGCTGCGCGTAGACAATCCGATGTTCTCATCGCTGCTGCTCAGCGACGGCCCGCTCACGGTGCAGGAACTCTACGCCCGAGGCCTCGCGCCGCACCGGCTGATCCTCGCGGCCTGTGAGTCTGGCGCCGCGGTCAGCTACCCGGGCGACGAGGTGCTCGGCTTCGTCAGCGCGCTACTCGCCCGCGGCACGGCGGGAATCCTCGCCAGCACCGCGGTCGTCCCTGATGTCGAGGCGGCCGGCCTGATGACCGCCGTGCACCGGCGGCTGGCGCGCGGCGACACCCTCGCCCGTGCTCTGCACTCGGCCAGGCAGACCCAGGACACTGCCGATCCGGGCAGCTACGTCAACTGGTGCACGTTCAGCGCGCACGGGGCCGCGTGACCCGGCCGACCTGAATCACCTGCATTTTTAACGGGGCTTCGCCGGCCGATGCCCGCGCCAGCAGCGGAAGCGCCGACCGGCCTGGTGCCAGGACCTATGAAGCCCGGGCACCTCGGCCCGCGCGCCGCCGGCTGATCTCGGGCGGCCGCGTTCTGTCGGTGCCGGGGTTTACGCTCGCGCCGTGCACGAGGAAGGGGTCGGCGTGGGCAGGGAAGGGGCCGGCAGAGGCGAGGATGACGGCGCGAAGATCCGGCCGGAAGACCAGTACGAGAACCTGGCGGAGATCCGGCCGGAAGACCGGTATGAGGACCTGATAGACGAGCTTCTCGGCTGCGGCGGGGTCACCCCGCCACGGGGCGGCGGCGGTTTCGGCCGGACCGCTCTCCGTTTTCAGGGCAAGATCTTCGTGATGCTGGTGCGCGGGCGGCTGGTGCTGAAGCTTCCGGCTGAGCGAGTGGACGCGCTCATCGCGGTCGGCGACGGCGTCCGCTTTGACGCGAACAAGGGCACGCCGATGAGGGAGTGGCTCAGCCTCGACCCGGAGTCAGCCCGGGAATGGCTGCCGCTCGCCCGGGAGGCCCTGGATTTCGCCCGCGCCGCCCGCTGACCCGGATCGGCTCTTTCGTCAGGGACTCCGAGGGCTGCGGCCAGTCCAGCCGCCGGGCGGGCGTGGTGAAGCCCGCCATCCCAGCCCGGCAGGCCCGTGGTGAAGCTGTCATCTCGCTCGGGCGTGGTGAAGCCCGCCATCCCAGCCCGGCAGGCCCGTGGTGAAGCTGTCATCTCGCTCGGGCGTGGTG
>DATGVY010000701.1:0-4279 GCA_035299845.1 Streptosporangiaceae bacterium | reverse complement strand
CGGCTAGCGAAGCGGGCTCGGCGCGCCGTACCCAATCCGCAGCACGGTCTGGCCGCCAGGCAGCGTGACTTGCCGCGCCCATGCAGGGCGGAACGGGGCCTGCTGCACGTGGATGTATGCCCACATCCAGCGGACATATGCCGGACGCGTGAGGTGCGCTGCCCGGCCGGCCGTCGCCAAGTCCACCCACCGCAGGAGGCTGGCAGGCCCGCCGCCAGGCGACTGGCTGGCGAAGTCTACGATGCGCAACGGGCGGCCAGCGGCCATTTGGACGATCAGCGGCGGCAGCCGCGGGTCAATCTGGCCCCTGAGGAGTTGTGCCTTGGCCTTGGCCGAGAGCATGATATTGCTGTTGGTCAGCAACTGGGCGTCGGCAGCTTTCCTGGCGCGCAGCGCCGCGTGCTGAACGGCGCGATAGCTTTTGGTGCCTTCGGGAAAGACCCGCCTGATGTCGATCCTGGCGTGTCCCGAGCCGAAGCTCGCGATGATGGCCGGAGCGTAGACGGAGGCCAGTCGACGGCCGAACTGGGCTCGGACGTCGGCAGTGGCGACCACTAGGTCTGAGGGGAGGGGGTCGTTCGACATAGATCCGAGCCGCAACAGGTTCGCAGGCGGGAAGCCGCTGTTGGCCAGGTCCGCGCATACCTGGGAATCGCATGACACGACTGCTGCGCGGCTGACCTGGTGCAGGATCCAGGTGATGGCCTGCATTCTAGCCGCAGCCTCAGCGGCGAGTTTCTGGCTGATCCCGGTATGGCCGCCCGCTGGCCGCTCCGACGATGCGCCCCGCCGGGAAAGGGTGAACGCGAGCCCGCCGGCACCGGCAACGAGCAGAATCAAGGTAAGAAGCGCAGCCGCACGCCAGCGCCACCAGGCCCGGCCACTCCCGCGCCACCCCGACCGCAGCCCGGACGCCGGGCCGCCGCCGGTCAGGCTATCGCCGCTGCCGCGCCGCGGCTCGGGCGGAGCGGCAGGCGCACGCCCTGAGCTGGCTGTCTCGTCCGCGGCGAGAGCGGAGACCATCGGCGGCACCGGGCCCATGAGCCGCGCTCCGGCGGCCACCAGCTCGCTGAGCGCCTCGCGGGCCGACGGCCTGATAGCCGAGTCCTTGTTGAGGCAGCGATGGACGAGCGAGCCAAGTGGTTCGGGAAGCCTGCCCACATTTGGATCGGAGTGAAGAATGGCGAACGCCGTGGCTGTCAACGACTCGCCCCTGAAGGGCAGCTGACCGGTACCTGCGAACGCGATCGTGACGCCCCACGACCACATGTCGGCCGCCGCGGTCACCCGCTCCCCGGCCAGCTGCTCGGGAGCCATGAACGCCGGAGTTCCGATGGCGACCTGGCCAGACAGGCCCGTGGTGGTCATGCCGGGAACGGTCGCCAGCCCGAAGTCGATCACCACTGGTCCGTCCGGCCCGAGGAGGACATTGGCGGGCTTGAAGTCGCGGTGCACCATGCCGGCGGCATGCACTGCACCGAGCGCCGTTAGTGTCGCGACGGCGATGCGCTCGAGCGCTGCGCCGCTGCGAGGCCCGAGCTGCTCCACGACCTCTACCAGCGATGGCCCCCCGACGTATTCACTGACGATGAACGGCCGCCGTTCGAAGATTCCCGCATCCAGAGCTTGCGCGGTGCAGAACCGGGCGACCCGCTGCGCAGCGGCAACCTCCTTCAGGAAGCGGCTCCGGACCTGTGGGTCCGTGGTTGGCGGCAGGAGCTTGACCGCCACCCGGCTTCCAGCAGGACTGACAGCCAGGAACACGACGCCCTGCCCGCCTTCGCCGAGGCGGCCGAGCAACCGGTATACACCCACCTCGCGCGGATCCGTGTCGCGGAGGGGAAGCATTCCAGACATTGTGAACCGAGCGGACGTCACCCGGCCATTTTGCCCTGGCGGCTCAGCGCACGCCACGATTACGTTTCGCCAAGGTGCCTCAGCTTTCCCCGCAGCGGCTTACGCTTTCGGGGGAACTGAAGCGGAAAGCGCTCACATCATGCATGTGCGGTCGCCCCGAAGCGCCCGCGCGGCGGCTCGCCCCACGCGCAGAACGGCTTGATATGGACGGCTGACGACGCCACGGAACTCGATCTTGCGGCCGCTCCTAACGGCGGCTATTTGCGCGCGCAACTGCTGTTCCAGCCTGATCCGTCGACGCCTGCCAGATCGAGCCGGGTTGCATGATTATTCATCATCCCCCGGGCACCGGGATGCGCGCTCATGCCGCGATGAGGTACGTCGGAGCGACCGGACTTCATGTCGGCGCGAGACGCAAGCAGGAGTACGACGCCAAAGGATGTAGCGATCGCGTGCGCCCGGGTGCCTGCCATGCGGACACGCACACGATCCGAGCCCGGGGACGATCGCAGAGCGTTACGGACCTCCCCAGGGGCCGTCGCGCGAAGAGCCGCCGATCTGGTCGGTTATTGGCTCGGCTGCGATGGTCGCTTCGCAGATGCCGATCCGGGCATTATGCGGTGGCTCGGGTCCGTCGCGTCTGAGACGGCCGGTCCAGCGCCGGGGCGTTTCAAGCTGCAAGCGTATGGAAACCGCGTGGCGCGCGAGCAGGGCCGGTGCGCAGAATGTCCGGGTGGCAGGGATGGGCAGGGAAGCCGAGCTGCGCGCCCGGCTGTACCGGCTGGCCATGCGGATCGCATTCCCGGGTCCCGTCCCCGACGTGGACCAGGCGATCAGGTTGGCGTGCGAGCTGCTCACCCTGGAGCGGGATACCCCGGCGACCATCGACGTGGCGGCGCTGCACTGGGGCACGGCTTTCCGCGACGCCGAGCCGCTCATACGCGACATGCTCGGCCAGCAGCAGGTCCTGGTGCCAGAGCCCGGCACCGGGCAGCCGGAACTCCTGGGCTTCCTGCTGCGGGCATTCGCCGACGGCTGCCTGGCCTGGAGCGAGATCTGGCATCGGCTGCTTGACCTCCTGCCGCGATGGCAGGACCAGGGCCAGGCCCAGCGCGAACTGATGCGGCTAGCCCTCGAACTCGAGCAGGACACCAGCCCCGCCGGAACGGCCGAGACCATCGCCGCCATGCGCGCAGCCGCAGCGAGCGCCATCGCCCAGCTGCCGTTGCGCTTCAAGGTCGAGACAGCCTTCCGGATCACCGGCCGCGGCACCGTCATCGCCGGGGTCATCGAGCAGGGAACGCTGCGCATCGCTGATGAACTGGAGCTGGTGCAGCTGGCGAGCAGCGGGCGGGCAGAGACGCAGCTGACCCGGTGCATCAGTATTGAGGTGATCGCCGCCCCCGGGCGCGACCCATGGCTCGGAGCGCCCGTCGGCGTCTTGGTCTCCGATCTCGCACCGGAAGACGTCTGATCAGGTGGCTGGCTGCGGCACCGCCGCCCTGGCAATTGAAGTACGCCGGTAGGGATCCGCTCGCCAGGCCAGCTGCGCAGGCGCGTGGTTTCCGGGCACGCTGTGTCACGTCAACGCTCGGGCTCCCCGGGCGGATCCGCCGACAGGCGCGGCTCTGCTGGTCGAACGGTGTCGCCGGTGGTGCACACCGAACTGGGTGGATCTGCGCCTGTGGCGCAGCATGCAGGTGCCGCTGTGGTAGCCGAAGAGAGCGATCATCCACGGCGCCAGCCGGTGCCTGAGCAAGGACTGCCGCAGGCCGCGGCGCTGGGCCAGATCCTGCAGGATCAGTAGGTGCCACTGCTCGTTGTCCTGCTCGGCGCGGTCTGCACGATCCGGCCGAAGATCCGTCTGGCCAGCGCCAGGTAGCACATCCGCTCCCAGGCCTGGTAGGGCACCCGGGCGACGTATTCGAGCACGATGAACTTGAGGATCCCCGCTGCGGCCGTAGCCGATGCCTATCGCATTGAACAGGATCCGCGCCAGCAGGCGCAGCGGCTAGGCCGCCAAGAGCTCTGCCTGGCGCCGGGCGACCGAGACCACCGAATCCCACGCCCATTCCGGAGAGCCGGAGGCGGACACGACGATCACGTACGCACCGCACGCGGCAGCCAGCGTCCTCGCGACGCCCTCCCCATCCGGTCCGATGGTGTGCTGCTCGTGCGCCCAGACCCGGCCGGCCCCGGGGAACGCCTCGATATCCACATCGTGCTCCCGCAGCAGCGTGACCTCGGCGCGCAGGTTGCGAAGAAGACGATCCCCAATCCCTTCGAGGGCGCTGAGCGCATCGGGCTGAGATACCAGCGGCATCACCTGAACCCAGCACCACTGCCGCGCGGCCACGGCCTCGAAGGAGCGCCAGGCAGTGACGCTGCCCGCGGCGCGAGCCCGCTTGCCCCACTCGGTCGC
>DATGVY010000700.1:0-2852 GCA_035299845.1 Streptosporangiaceae bacterium | reverse complement strand
CGGGCCGAGTATCTACCAGGAGTTCCTGGACGCTCACGGTGAGGGCGTCCAGCACATCGCCTGCATGAAGCATTCCGAACAGGACAGCTCGCTCGTGCAGGAGCACTGGCGGTCCAACGGTGCCGAGATCCTGATGAGCGGCCGGATCGGCGACTCGATCGAGTTCTACTACCTGGACACCGCGCCGATGCTCAAGTTCATCCTCGAGTCAGGCAGCGGGCATGCCATCGACCTCAAGCCGACCTACGTCTACCCGTGACCCAGGCCGATCCGGTGCGCGTCCTGGTCGTCGGCGACCCCTACATGCCGGTGAGCGTCTTCGTCGCGGCGCTGGCCAGTCTGGGTGACACCGTCACCGTGACCGAGCTGGAGATCGGCAGCACCGAGGCGACCCCGCCGCGGACCGACTCCGAACGGGCCGTGCGGGAATACGTGGGCGACCCTGCTGACCTCGTGGCCGCGGTGGCCGGCCACGAGGTCCTCGTGGTGCACGGCGCGCCCGTCACCGCCGAGATCCTTGATGCCGCACCGCTTCGCCTGGTCTGCTGCGCCCGCGGCGGGCCGGTAAATGTCGACGTGGCCGCGGCCAGCGCCCGCGGGATACCGGTGACGAACGCGCCGGGACGAAACGCCGAGGCCGTCGCCGAGCTGACTATCGCGTTCGCCCTGATGCTCATCCGCGGCGTGCCGGCGTCGGCCCGATACCTGGTCAACGGCGGGCAGCACGCGGACAGCGTGTACGAGGGCAGGGAGTTCATCGGCGCCGAGGCGTCGAGCATGACGCTGGGCCTGGCCGGCCTGGGCAACGTCGGCCGGGAAGTGGCCGTCCGCGGCCGGGCGCTCGGGTTCACGATGCTCGGCTACGATCCGGCCCCGCCGGGCGCGATCCCGCCTGGCGTGACCATGGTCGCGTTCGATGAGCTGCTCAGCCGGTCGGGCATCGTCTCCGTGCACGCCCGGGCCACTCCGGGGAACCGGCACTTGTTCGGCGCAGCAGCATTCGCGCGAATGCCGCGAGGGGCGTTCTTCATCAACACCGCGCGTGAGTCGCTGGTCGACGAGGACGCACTGGCGCGGGCGCTGGCCAGCGGCGCACTGGCCGGCGCGGCGCTCGACGTGGCGGAACGGCGCCCGGCCGGGGACCGTCATCCGCTGCTAGACCTGCCGAACGTCATCATGACGCCGCATATCGGCGGCGCCACGCACGAGACGCTCCGCCGCGGGGCCGAGATGGCCGCCGCGGCAGTGGCCCGGCTGGTGTCCGGCGAGATCCCGGACCACCTGGTGAATCCGGCGATCCTCTCCAGAGAGCCGGCCGCGCCGTGACGGGGCGGTCCGGGCCCTACCTGCTGGCGGTCGACGCCGGTACCGGGAGCTGCCGTGCGCTGCTCTTCACCGTGGCGGGCGATCAGGTGGCGGTCTCGCTCAGGGAATGGACCCACCTCGAGCCGCCGGGCGTCCCTGGCGGCCAGGATTTCGATGTCGAGTCCAACTGGCTGGCGATCTGCGCCTGCATCCGCGACGCGCTGCGCCTTGCGGGCGCGACCGGCGACGAGGTCGCGGCCGTCGCCGCGACGAGCATGCGCGAGGGAATCGTGCTCTACGACGCCAGCGGCGCGGAGATCTGGGCCTGCCCGAACGTGGACAGCCGGGCAGCGCGCGAGGCTGAGGACCTGATCGCCGAGGGCGCCGCCGAGCGCATCTTCGCCGAGGCCGGCGACTGGGTATCGATCACGTCGTCGGCCCGGCTGCGCTGGCTGGCCCGGCACCGGCCGGACATCTTCGGCCGGATCCACAGCCTGGGCATGCTCAGCGACTGGATCACCTTCCGGCTGGCCGGCGTCCAGGTGACCGAGCCCTCCTGCGGCTCAAGCTCGGGAATGTTCAGCCTGGCTGGCCGGACCTGGTCGGAGCCGATCGCCCGGATCTGCGGCATCTCGCTGGGCGTGCTGCCCGCGGTGGTCGACCCGGGCACGGCGGTGGGCACGGTCACCGGGCAGGCCGCGGCGCAGACCGGCCTGCGGGCGGGCACCCCGGTGGTGGCCGGCGGAGCCGACACCCAGCTCGGGCTGCTCGGCGCTGGTGTGCGGGCAGGCGAGTTCACCGTGCTGGCCGGGACCTTCTGGCAGAACACCGTGCTCGTCGACAAGCCGCTGATCGACCCGGCCATCCGGCTCAGGACGCTCTGCCACGTGATGCCGGGCGAGTGGATGCTGGAGGGAATCGGGTTCTACTGCGGGATGGCGATGCGCTGGTACCGGGATGCCTTCTGCGACGGGGAGGCCGCCGTCGCGCGCGGCCGCGGCGTGGATCCGTACGTCGTGATGGAAGAGGCGGCGGCGACGATCCCGCCGGGCTCGAACGGCGTCTTCGCGATCATGTCGAACCTGATGAACGCGCGCAGGTGGGTGCATGCCAGCCCTTCGTTCCTGCAATTCGACCTGAGCAACCCGGCCGGGACCGGGCGTGCGGCGTGCGTCCGCGCGATCGAGGAGGCGGCCGCCTACGTGGTGCGCGGGCATCTTGGCATCATCGGCGAGCTCACGGACGCCCGTGTCACCGAGCTGACCTTCACCGGCGGAGCTGCCAAGGGCGCGCTGTGGCCACAGATCATCGCGGACGTGCTCGGGCTGCCGGTCAACGTGCCGGCGGTGACCGAGAGTAGCGCGCTGGGCGCCGCGCTGTGCGCCGGCCAGGGCGCCGGGCTCTACGCCAGCCTGACGGAACTCGAAGGCGAGCTGCGCAAGCGCGCGGCAACCTTCGAGCCCGCCCCGGCAGCCGTCGCCGCCTACCACGGCAGCTATGCCGCCTGGCGGCAGATCTATCCGCGGATGCTCGACCTTTCCGAGGAT
>DATGVY010000699.1:0-19279 GCA_035299845.1 Streptosporangiaceae bacterium | reverse complement strand
GATTTCCGCACCGGTACTTCGGCCCCTGGGTCAGGCGAATTCGAAGTGGAGCTGGCGTCCGCCCCACCAGGGGACGGCGGTGTCGGCGGGCAGGCTGGCGTGGCGGAGGACGGGTGAGTAGGCACGGCGGTTGATCTTGACAGTGATGCTGGCGCCGTTGCTGATGATCTCGCCGGGGGTGTCCAGGAACCGGCGCTGGAGGGTGTCGGGGGTGGCGTGGCCGTAGTTGCCGGGCAGGCGCAGCCGGAAGGCGGCGGTGAGGGCCTGGGCCAGGACGCACAGGACCACGTCGAGGTCGACATTGAGGTTGACGGCGCTGGAGAGGGCGTCGGCGCAGAATGCCTGGATGATCTCGGCGAGCCGCTGCCCGGTGGTCATCCGGCGGGCGTACTGCTCGATGAGCTGTTTGGTCTTGATGTCGCGGTCGTTGCTGATGATGACGGTGGGCGCCTCGCGGCCCAGGCCGGTGACGACCAGCTGGCGGACGGTGCCGGGGTAGCTGGTGAGTTTCACCGCGGCGTCTTCGTGCACCCTGGGCTTGTTGTGGCGGCCGGGCCGGTCCAGGGTGATCTGCTTGAAGTCTTTGCTGGTGAGGGCGCTGATCTGCCTCATCAGGGCGGGGGAGCGCATCCGCAGGGTGGCGAATTTCACGCCGCGGTCGTCGAGCTCGCCCAGGACGGGCTGGGTGGTGACTCTCTGGTCCATGATCAGCATGCGCGGATCTGATCCCGACGCCTGTTTCCAGTGGTCGCAGAAGGCGATCACCTCGCGGTGCTGGCCGGCCTTGGTCAGGTCGGCGTTGGCGTAGACCAGGTTATGGGTGCCGGAGTCCTGGGCGAAGAAGGTCAGTACGCTGCGGGAACGCTGGGACCGGGTGGGCACGTAGTGCTTCTCCAGGGCGGGATCGGCGCCCCAGTGCTTGACGGCGTGAAAATCCAGGTCGAAGATTGCCTCCTCGCTGGCGGCCAGCCCGGCGGAGATCATCCTGGTGTCCAGCGCGGCCAGGAACGCGCGCTGGTGGTCGTGGGACAGCCGGTAGGAGTAGTCGGTGAGCGCGGTCTTCTTGGGCAGGATCGACAGCCCGGCCAGGAGCGCGGGGGCCGGGTCGCACAGCAGGTCATCGACGTGGGACACGCGCCGGGTGGCGGTGAGCTTGAGGGCCAGCAGGGACAGCAGGTAGCCGGCGGCGGGGATTGTCCTGGTGGCGGGGTAGCCGGCGGCGGTGACCAGCGCGGGCAGGTCGAGGGCGACCAGGTCGGGGACGGTCAGCAGCAGCCCGGCCATGGTGGTGTGGGTGCGCCCGGGCAGGGCGGCGAAGTCGATCACGGCGGCGGCCGGCAGGGCGGTGTCCCGGCCGGGGGTGGCCGGGCTGATGCTGGCCCGTGGCTCCGGGCCGCGCAGCAGCCGGCCGAATCCTTCCTCGCGCAGGATGTCGCTGACGGCGGTGCGGCCCAGGGCGGTCCCCTCCAGCGACAGCCGGGTGCTGATCTCGTAGATCGACAGGCCCTCCCGGCGCAGCTCGATGACGCGGGCGCGGGCGGCGTCCTTCTTCGGCGCGCTCTTGCGGCCGGGGACACCCGGCGGCGCGAACACGGTGAGCTTGCCTGCCCGCAGGTCGCGGACGAGGGAGGCCAGCGCGGCGCGGGTGTAGCCGGTGGCATCGGCGGCCTGCCGCAGCGATGCGCCCGCATACAGGTAGGCGCGCAGCGCCTCGTAACGCCGCTGGTTCACCTGGCCCGGGCCGCCGAGCAGCTCCCACCCAGGGCGCGGGGCCGGTATCGCGGTCATGCCGCTGATCTACCACAATGGCCGGGCGCCCCGCTGCGGCGCGATCGCGCCCGGTGACGCGATTTCCGTGCTGGTTTGTCACTGTATAGGTGATTACAGATCGGGCAATTCAGTCCTGATCGTCTATGCCCGCTTAGATAACAAACTTTATGCGACCGGGCGTATCCCGTATTCCGGCCCCGATATCGACAGCGGGCCTCCAGGCAGACTCCGGTCAGATCGCAGGCCAGCAGCCGTGCCCCGTTCGCAAGCTCCTTGACCACCCAGGCCAGCATGGGGTCGATTCACCGGAGCGGAAGTCCGCGTTAGCGGACACGAGAAATCGAACATGTTGTGCAGGTCAAGTGTCGCATGGGCGCTAGCGCCCGGCGCGAGCAGAACGAGCAGCGTCCTGGCCGGGATGCGGCCCGCTGCGGTGCCGACCTCTGTGCCGGTCCGGGTGGCGAACGAGACGCTTGGATAACCGAGCAGCGTGCAATTCGTCCTGGAAATGTTGGTGAAGTCAAGCGGGCGGTAGAAGTTGCCTGCTCCCGCGCCGTTCCACGGACCAAGCGTTATTCGTAGCGCGTGCGTCGCACAGGGCTGCGGACCGGCGGGCGTCGCTGTTTCGGTCGGCTTGGAGACTGGTCCCGATGAGGTGGCGCAGGACACGGCCAAAGCGGCCGTACAGGCAACCATAGCCACAGCCGCCATCCGGACCCAGGGCACGGATCGAGCCACAGCAGCCTCCGGGCATTCCAGGAACAACGTGGCTGTCATGAGAGCTGTCATGAGATAAGACACCGACGCCCTCACATTGGTTGGGCACGAGCGCGGGAGCAGGCACGGGCCACACGCCACGGACGCCAGCGGGTAGCAGCGGTCACTCAAGCGCGCAGGAAGGCCGTCGGCCAGCAGGAACGTCTGTCCTGCTCAGGCAAGCTGCTACGTCGCCGATCTTCCAAGCTGGCGATGCCGGGGGCGTGCCCGCGCGTGCCCGATCGACTTCTGCGCTCATTCCCGAGCGGACAGTGCGGCCGGCAGCTCGAACCTGGCCATCACCGGGTTCCCGGCCCGCCGCCGCGGGGCCAGCGTGCCCGGTGGCGGTTGGCTCCCGTTAGCCTGCAGCTGTGGAGCCAGCAGGCGGCGTGCGGGTGCTTCGGCATGAGGCCGTAGGGGTTGCGGGCGCGATCTGCGAGATCGTGCTGGAGCGGCCGGAGGCCATGAACGCGCTGAGCACGGCCATGGCCGGCCGGCTAGCGCAGGTCTGCGCGGAGATCGCGGCTGACCTTCAGGTCCGCGCGGTGGTGCTGGCCGGGGCGGGGGAGCGTGCGTTCTGCGTTGGCGCTGACCTGAAGGAGCGGGCGGCGATGACCGACGCGCAGCTGCTGGCGCAGCGGCCTGTGTTCCGGGCGGCGTTCGGCGCGCTGCTCGGCCTGCCGCAGCCGGTGATCGCGGCCGTGCACGGTTACGCGCTCGGCGGCGGCTGTGAGCTTGCGCTGTCCTGCGACCTGATCGTGGCCGACGAGACCGCCATATTCGGCCTGCCGGAGACAACCGTAGGCCTGGTCCCCGGCGGCGGCGGCACCCAGCTTGCGCTGCGGCGCATCGGGCCAGGCCGGGCCGCTGACCTGATCCTCACCGGACGCCGGGTCGATGCGGCCGAGGCAGAGCGGCTCGGCCTGGCCGACCGGCGGGTGCCAGCCGGCTCGGCGGCCGGGCATGCACTCGCGCTCGCGCGCCAGATTGCGGGCAACTCCCCGGTGGCCGTGCTGGCCGCCAAGCGAGCCATCAGGCAGGGCTCGGGCGTGAGCCTCGCTGTCGGCCTCGAGGTCGAGGACGCCGCCTGGCGGACTGCCGCCTTCTCCGGGGATAGAAGGGAGGGCATCGCGGCGTTCAACGAGAAGCGGGAGCCACGGTGGCCGGGCCAGTAGCCGTGCAGGTACCCAACGCCGGGCGGAACGACCAGCGGCGCCCGGCGCCCTTGCCGCGCGGGCAGCGGGGCGGGCGCCCGGGCGCGGACCGGCCGGGCGCCTGGGCAGCCTGGCGGGCGGGCGGCAGCCAGGCCGGGTGCGCCGCGGGCAATACGGTTGAGCTGGATGGAGGCAGCAGGTGAGTGATCTTCCCGAGCGGATCTCAGTACGCGAGGTCGGCCCCAGGGACGGGCTGCAGAACGAGGATCCGGTGCCGGCCGAGGCCAAGATCGAGCTGATCGACCGGCTGTCGGCCACCGGGGTGGGCCGGATCGAGGCGGTGTCGTTTGTCCGGCCGGAGGCGATACCTCAGATGGCCGACGCAGAGGAGGTATGGAGGCGGATCACCAGGGCGCCGTCCGTCCGCTACTCGGCACTGGTGCCGAACCTGCGCGGTGCCGTCCGGGCGATGGACAGCGGGCTCACCGAGATCGAGGCCGTCGTGTCGGCCTCGGAGACGCACAACCGCAAGAACGTCAACCGGGGCACGGAAGAGTCGCTCGACGACATCGCGGTGATCATCGATCAGGCACACCAGCGGGGGGTTGCCTGCCAGGTCATCGTGTCAACAGCATGGGGCTGCCCGTACGAGGGCGACGTGCCGGCCGGCCGGGTAATCAGGGTGGCAGGTCGCGCGGTCGCCGACGGCGCTGACAGCATCTCGTTCGGCGACACAACCGGCATGGCCACGCCACGGCGGGTCCGCGAGCTTGTCAGCGAGTTCCGCAACGCCTATCCCGACACCCCGCTCAACCTGCACTTCCATAACACCCGGGGGACGGGCCTGGCCAACGTGCTGACCGCACTTGAGCTTGGCGTGGCGGACTTCGACGCATCGGTTGGCGGCCTTGGCGGCTGCCCCTACGCGCCGGGTGCCACCGGTAACATCGCCACCGAGGAACTAGTGCACATGGTCGAGGACATGGGCGTGGCGACCGGCATCAACCTGGCCGCGATGATCGAGGCCGCCGCCGATGCTGAGCGGATCATCGGCCGCAAGCTGCCATCCCAGGTACTCAGGGCGGGCCCGCGGACCAGGACGATCCCGGCCTGACGTTCGGCTCGCTAGGCGAGCGTCTCCGCCTCGGCCGCCGTGCCCGCCTCGGCCGCCGTGCCCGCCTCGGCCGCTGCGCTCGCCATGCCCGTTTCGGCCCCGGTTCCGGCTCCGGCCGCGTGGCTGGTCACCGTTCTGGCTTCGGCCGCGTGGCTGGTCACCGTTCCGGCTTCGGCGGCGTGGCTGGCCGCGGTGCCTGCTTGGCCCGCGTGGCCGTCAAGGGTGCCCGCCGAAGCTGCGGTTCCGGCCACCGCTTCCTTGCGCCGGTCGGCGAAGGCGAGTGCGGCTGCCATGCAGGCCAGGGGGACGGCGGGGATGACGTAGCGGTAGGTGTATTCGTGCTCGGCGATCGGCAGCACCACTGTCACCATGGCGGAGGTCCACAGCAGCACGGCGGCGGCCGCGCGGCGGCGGGGGATGAGGATCCCGGCCAGGCCGGTGGCGACGATCAGGGCAAACAGCGGCCCGGGCAGGAAGATCACGCGCTCGTAGCCGCGGATCAGGCGCGCCCAGGGCTGCACCAGCCGGGTGCCCATGTGGTGGCCGAGGTACCGGCCGATCCCGGCGGTGGTCCCTACATAGTCCTGCACGGCCGCGAGGGCGTAGGCGCGGTTGACCGGGCCCATGGAGGACAGCCGGGGCTGCGCGGGCCCGGGGAACGGAAAGATGTCAGCGGAGCGGAACGGGATAGCGGCGTCGCGGCCGACCGCGGCGGCGTAGCCGAGCGGCTGGGCCGCGATCGCGCGGAGCGCGAACCGCAGCGCGCGCTGGTTGTTCGCGGCCGTGAACGCGGCGGTGTCCGGCACGACCCCGGCCTGCGGCGCGGCGGGCCACATCCACGCGTGGTGGTCCCACAGGTACACCTTGGGCAGCAGCCGCCCGGACCCGGCCGGCCGCGCGAGCTGGCGGGGCTGGCGCTCGGGGCACAGCGCCGCCAGGCTGGCCGGCGGGCGGATCACCGCGCAGTCAGCGAACGACATCGTCCGCGACCACAAGAACAGCCCGTTGCTGTTGGTCAAGTTGAACGACCCGTACACCGCCGCGAACCACGACATGTACGCCAGCACCGGCACCGCCCCGGCCACCAGCACCAGCACCGCCCGCCGCCACCCGGCCCGCCGCAGCAGCAGGTACACCGCCAGGAACGCCACCAGCGGCAGCGCCGCCGGGCGCACCACCGCCGAGGCCCCCATCAGCGCCCCTGCCACCGCCACCCGGCCCGCCGACGGCCGGTCCCGCACCAGCAGCACCGCGAAACTGGCCACCAGCAGCGCCATCGCCAGCAGATCCGCCATCACCAGCTGCTCCAGCAGGAACTGCGCCGGATCAAACAGCACCGTCGCCGACCCGAGCACCGCGATCCACGACCGCACCCCGAGCCGGCGCAGCACCGCGTACACCATTACCGCGATAGCCAGGCCGAGCAGGTGCTGCAGAGCAGCGATCAGGGCGAGGGAGTGAAACGGCCGCAGCAGCCACAAGAACAGCGTGTACCCGCCCGGATTCACCGGATTCGGCCGCAAATGCGCCGCATCCCACAAATAATCATACGAATCAAGCTTAAACAAGATCGCCGGCCGGAAGCCCGCCATCACCACCACCCGCGGCACCACCGACAACCCCAGCACCACCGCAAACAGCCGATGCCGCCCCGCCAGCCCGGGCAGCCCGGCTAGTCCTGCCCGCAGGCGGCTGGCGGCACCGCGGGCGCGCGTCCCGGCCTGCGGCCCGCCCTCGCCGTCAGCCGCCCCCTGGCCGGGAACTTCCCTCAGCACCGACATCCGCACTCCTCGCACCCGCCTCACGCGCAGCCCAAAGCCGATCCACGGCGGGACCAAGGATAACCGCGCGCTCCCTGCCGGGAGGTTACTCCGCGGCACCAGGGCCACAGAAACGCCGCTGAGCCACGCAGCAGCGCCATAGCCTGGCTATGACGCAGAACGCCAGAAACGCCGTGGTCAGCTACTGAGGTCGCCGAGGGCCGGCCTGAGTCGGCGGCCCGCGCCGATGCGGTGGCTAATCGCCACGGCCGCCGGGCAGCGGGTAGGCGGCAAGGAAGACCGCCGCCTCTTGCGCATCAGGCGGCCAGCGGTAGGCCCGGCACCGGCATCCCGCCGGGAGGACGAGCGCGTCGCCGACCGTGAGCACCCGGTCCTCATACGCGGCCGACTCGAACTCCGCCCTCAGATTCGCTGCGATGTTTGCCGGCCGATAGCCGGGAAACTTGCCGGGCAGTCCACACCCAGTCGGCGGGGGATCGGAGCGGAGATCATGTTCAAGCGGTTCGGTCTCATCGGCCTGATTTACATCATCGTCGGCCTCGTCGTCGCGTGGCAACGCCACTACATCACCGTCCACCTGCTCAAGCTGGCGCTGTCCGCGGTGCTCGCTGTCTTCCTCTGGTGGCTGGTGCTGCTCGGCGTCAACCTGCACATACACTAAAGATCTCACGGGATTTACGCAGTTGAACCCGGCCGGCCGAGGCTCGGTAGGCTCGCGTTCGTGAGCGAAGAACCGAGCGCCGCCGCTCCGGGCGTCAACGGCGGTACAGGCCACCCTGACCTCCCCGAGGTCCGCGCCAGGATCGAGCAGGGAGGCGCGGCCAGGTATCACGAGGCCGCTGCCGCCAGGGGCAAGATGTTTGCCAGGGACCGGATAGCGGTCCTGGCCGACAAGGGCAGCTTCACCGAGGACGGCCGGTTCGCGAACGTCCTGGCTGCTGGCCTGCCCGCGGACGGGGTGATCACCGGCACGGCTACCATGGGTGGCCGGCCGGTCGCGCTGATGGCCAACGACTCCACGGTCAAGGCGGGCTCCTGGGGAGCGCGCACGGTCGAGAAGATCATCCGGATCATCGAGAAGGCGTACGCATCCGGCATCCCGATGATCTACCTGGTGGACTCGGCCGGCGCCCGGATCACCGACCAGGTCGAGATGTTCCCCGGCCGCCGCGGCGCGGGCAGGATCTTCCACACCCAGGTCCGCGCGTCCGGGTCGATCCCGCAGGTGTGCGCGCTGTTCGGGCCGTCGGCGGCGGGCGGCGCGTACATCCCGGCATTCTGCGACTACGTCGCGATGGTGGACGGGAACGCCTCGATGTACCTGGGCAGCCCGCGGATGGTCGAGATGGTGGTGAAGGAGAAGACCACGCTGGAAGAGATGGGCGGCGCCCGGATGCACTGCACCGTCTCCGGCTGCGGTCATTACCTGGCCGCGTCCGAGCACGATGCGCTGTCGGCCGTCCGCTCGTACCTGTCCTACCTGCCCGGCAACTGGCAGCAGCCGCCGCCCGCCGGGCCTGCTCGCGAGCCTGCGCCCGCCGACCTGCGCGCGATGGTGCCTGCCAGCGAGCGGCAGGCCTTTGACATGCGCAGGTACGTGCGCGGGCTGGTGGA
Source organism: Streptosporangiaceae bacterium (assembly GCA_035299845.1). GTDB lineage: Bacteria > Actinomycetota > Actinomycetes > Streptosporangiales > Streptosporangiaceae > Palsa-506. Next base: position 11,090 of record DATGVY010000699.1, on the reverse strand, counting down.
CGAGGAGTCCCTGTTCGAGATCCACGCACTGTGGGCCAGGGAGCTCGTGGTCGGCTTCGCCCGGCTGGCGGGCCAGGTCATCGGCGTCGTCGCCAGCAACCCGATGTTCAAGGGCGGCGTGCTGTTCGTCGACTCGGCGGATAAGGCCACCCGCTTCATCCAGCTCTGCGACGCGTTCAGCGTGCCGCTGCTTTTTCTCGCGGACGTGCCGGGCTTCATGGTCGGGACGGCGGTCGAGCGGCAGGGCATTATCCGGCATGGCGCCAAGATGATCAGCGCCGTGGCGGAGGCTACCGTGCCGAAGATCTGCGTCATTGTCCGTAAGGCATATGGCGCGGGCCTGTACGCGATGGCCGGACCCGGTTTCGAGCCGGACGCGACGCTGGCGCTGCCCACTGCCAAGATCGCGGTGATGGGGGCAGAGGCCGCCGTCAACGCGGTGTATTTCAACAAGCTCGCCGAAATCACCGATCCGGCCGAGCGGGACCGGGAAACCAGCAGGCTCCGCACGGAGTATGAGAGCGACATCGACGTGCTCAGGCTGGCGGGCGAGCTCATCGTGGACGATGTCGTCGAGCCGGAGGATCTGCGGGCGGAGCTCATCCGCCGGTTCGCCGCCGCGCAGGGCAAGGACCGGTCCTTCTCACGCCGGCGGCACGGCGTCGCCCCGGTCTGATGTCACGCAATAGCCGTTGATACGCCGCCCGGCGGACGGCGGCCGGATGCCAACTGGAGAAGTTCTGCGCGTAGCGTTCGGGAAAGTTGCCTGCTCGCCTTACCATCTGACCATGACCAACGTGCTGCTCGCCGAGGACGACCTGTCCATCTCCGAGCCGCTGGCCCGGGCGCTGCGGCGCGAGGGCTATGACGTCGGCGTCTCCGCCGACGGGCCCGGGGCGCTTGAGGCGGCACGGGCCGGCGGGATCGACCTGATCGTGCTCGACATCGGCCTGCCCCAGCTGGACGGGCTCGAGGTCTGCCGCTTGATCAGGTCGGAGGGCCAGGCAGTCCCCGTGCTGATCCTGACCGCGCGGGCTGATGAGGTGGACACGGTGATCGGGCTGGACGCCGGGGCGGACGATTACGTCACGAAGCCGTTCCGGCTCGCCGAGCTGCTCGCCAGGGTCCGCGCGCTGCTGCGCCGGGGCGCCTCGGAAACGCACGTGGCGCAGGGAGTGCGCATTGACGCGGATGCCCGCCGTGCCTGGCTCGACGACGCCGAGATCGATCTCACCTCCAAGGAATTCGACCTGCTGTCCCTGCTCGTCGCCGAGGCGGGGAAGGTGGTCACCCGCGAGCAGATCATGCGCCAGGTCTGGGACAGCAAATGGTGGGGCTCGACGAAAACACTGGACATGCACGTCTCCTGGCTCCGGCGCAAACTCGGTGACGACGCGCATGACCCGCGTTTCATCACCACCGTCAGAGGTGTCGGATTCAGGTTCGAACGCGGTGACTGATGGCGGGTGCCCGGATTGAGCATGCCCTGGCAGGCGGCAGGCGCTGCCGCTGATGGCGGACCCGGGCGCTGAGCCGTGCGGCGCCGCCTGCTTTTCTCAACGCTCGCCGTCGCGGTGGCCGCCGTCCTGCTGCTCGGCGTGCCGCTTGCCTTCGTCTTCAGCCGCCTGCAGGTCAGCGAGGCTTCCCAGCAGGTGCGCCGCGACGCGGCGACGCTCGCCAGGGGCTTGCAGGCGCGGGTCAACGCGGGCCTGCCGCCGAACGCCGCTCAGGTGGGCAGGTCGCTGCCCGACCGGTACGTGATCATCCGGCAGTACTCGGTCGGCCGGACGTCGATCGGCAAGCCGCCGCCTCCCAACGGCGTGATCACCGCCCAGGCCGTCACCAGGGACTTCTCGGTCACCGTCGAAGCCGACGATTCGACGGTCGGCGGCCGGGTGGCCCGGGCGCTGCTGCTGATCAGCGCGCTCGCGCTGCTTTCCGTCGGGGTTGCCGTGGCCCTCGCCATCCTGCAGGCGCGGCGGCTCACCCGGCCGCTGGAGGAACTCGCCCGGGCGGCCGACCGGCTCGGCTCGGGCGACGCCCGCCCGCTCGGGCGACGTTACGGGATACCGGAACTCGACCAGGTCGCCGAGGGCCTGGACGGTTCCGCGCAACGCATCACGGACCTGCTGTCGGCTGGCCGTGACTTCGCGGCTGACGCCTCGCACCAGCTACGCACGCCGCTGACGGCGCTGTCGATGCGGCTTGAGGAGATGATCGCGGCTGCTGAGGATCCTGATGTGGTGCGTGAGGAAGGCGCGGCTGCCCTGGCCCAGACGGAGCGGCTCGCCGAGGTCGTCGGGCAGTTGCTCGGCCGGGTAGCGCGCCGGTCGGTGGCCGGCGCTCCAGCGCTCGCCTCGATCGACGATGTCGTGTCCCAGCAGGTCGTCGAGTGGGATCCGGCGTTCCGGCGGCTGAGCAGGAAACTTGAGGTGACGGGCGAGAAGGGCCTGTTCGCATACGCGACGCCTGGCAGCGCTGCCCAGGTGATCGCCACCTTGCTGGACAACGCGCTGGTGCATGGCGCCGGGGTCGTGACCATCAGGACGTCGCATACCCCGAGGTCGGTCGTCGTGGAGATCAGGGACGAGGGCAAGGGCGTTCCGCCGGAACTGGCGCCGCGGATATTCGAACGCAGCGTCAGCGGCCGGCTCGGCGGCACCGGGCTCGGGCTGTCGCTGGCCCGCTCGGTGGCCGCGGCGGACGGCGGCCAGGTCGTTCTGGTCAGGCCGCGGCCGGCGGTCTTCGCGCTGTTCCTTCCGCACGGCGCCGCCGACCCTGGCGATGAGCCCGTCGTCAGCGGCCCTGCCTGAGCAGCGGCCGCCGGCTATGCCCGGTCAGAACGAAGGCGGTCGGCCGGGAGCCGCTCGGCCATGCGGCGTTCCGCCCGGGAGGGCCCGGCCACCGGACGCTCCGCCGCCGGTACCCGGCCGGCCGGCGCGGACTGGTCGCCGGCGGCGGGCTGGCTGGCGTCACGACAGAGCGGCCCGCGAGCTAATTCAAGTGCCGCCGCCGTCCCGGGCTTGAGCATCGCCTCGCCGGGATCGAAGGCCAGGAACACCCATCTGCGGTAGGACCAGTAGCGGAAGAGCATGCCCAGGAGCACGCCGCCGACCTGGGCCGCGTTGTAGGCGGCGAGGCTCTGCAGGCGGAGGACGCTGGTAACGAAGCCGATCACGAGCAGGGACGTCACGAGGCCGATCAGGTTCAGCCCGAAGAAGATCAGCCCGCCGCGCACAAGACCCTGGCTGGCCCGGTGCCGGAAGGTCCAGAGCCGGTGACCGGTATAGGAGACGACCATGGCCACCGAGGCAGAGATGGCCTTTGCCATCAGCGGTCCGAAGCCGGCCTTGCCGTGCAGCAGGGCGGCTCCGCCGAGGTCGATGATCAGCCCGAGCGTGCCGATGAGGCCGAACCTGGTCAGCTCGGCGATCAGCGTGGCGAATCGACGGTGCAGGTCAGCGACGAGTCTCACGGGTGGCGTCGGCATCCCTTCTGGCGTGGCATGCGCACACGGCGCCGTCAGGGCGATGTCCGCTTACAGCCGAATGTACTACCCAGGTCAGGACCAGCCCATCAAACGGTAACGGCCAGCCCATCTCATGTTCGCGGGGCGTTAACGTATCGGCCGGCTGGACTGGCTGTGCGGTTACCGTCCGCGATCGCTTTCGCGCCTCCGCATAGCCCTGCGCACAGCCCTTTCTCCTTGAGGCCGCCGTGACCGGCCCCGCCGCCTGCCCAGGCCGCGGTCTCTGGGATGCCGCCGTACTACGTCACCACTGACCACGGTCGCCCGGTTGCCGAGGTCCGAGACTCATCTAGCGGGAAGACGCTTAGTGTGGTGCGGCTGGGCCTGCGCACACGATTTTCCCGGACCGTCGTGCAGGCAGCCACCGGTGCCAGGCCTTCACGCGGACGGCCGTGGCATGGCCAGCCGCCGCCGGCGTTGCGCAGGCTGCCCGGGCACCTCGTAGGCTACGGCTGGTGACGAGTCAGGCCGGTGACACCGGGACCGCGGTCGCCTCAGCCGCTCCCGGCCGGTGCGATGAGCCCGTCGTCGGAATGGTCGGCGCCGGGCAGCTCGCCCGGATGACCTGCCAGGCGGCGATCGGCCTTGGCGTCAGGTTCCGCGTGCTCGCGGCAGACGCCGGGGAGAGCGCCGCCCTGGTGTGCGCGGGCACCCAGCTCGGCGACTACCGCAGCGGCAGCGACCTGATGGAATTCGCGGCCGGCTGCGACGTGGTGACGTTCGACCACGAGCATGTGCCGGGCGCGCAGCTTGACGCGCTAGAGCGGGCCGGAGTGGTGATCCGCCCGGGGGCACGGGCGCTCCGCCTCACGCAGGACAAGCGTGCCATGCGGGAATGGCTGACCGAACGCGGCATCGCCTGCCCGCCCTTCGCCGCGGTGGCCAGCACCGGCGGGATCGCCAGTTTCGCCGCGGCCCACGGCTGGCCGGTGGTGCTGAAGGCAGTCAGCGGCGGATACGACGGCCGCGGCGTCTGGGTGTGCAGCACGGCGCGCGAGGCAGCCGACGTGCTGGCGCAGGCCGGCTCCCGCGGGCTCGAGCTGATAGCCGAGCAGCATGTCGCGTTCACCCGCGAGCTTGCCGCACTGGTCGCGCGTTCGCCGGCCGGCCAGGGCGCTGCCTATCCGGTCGCGGCGACCGTGCAGCGGGACGGCATCTGCCACGAGGTGCTGGCGCCGGCCCCCGGGCTGCCTGCTGGCCGCCAGGCGGAGGCGCAGCGGCTGGCGCTGGCCATTGCCGCCGAGCTCGGCGTGACGGGGCTGATGGCTGTCGAGCTGTTCGACACCGCGGACGGCCTGCTCGTGAACGAGCTGGCGATGCGGCCGCACAATTCCGGTCACTGGACCATGGACGGATCGGTGACCTCGCAATTCGAGCAGCACCTGCGGGCGGTTCTTGACCTGCCGCTCGGCGCGCCCGGCCTGGCCGGCCGGTCCGCCGTCATGGTCAACGTCCTCGGCGGCGATGACCCGGACCTGCACGACCGGCTGATCCACGTCATGGCTGCCGATCCGGGCGTCAAGGTTCACCTCTACGGCAAGGTAGTAAGGCCGGGGCGGAAGGTCGGCCACGTCACCGTGGTCGGCGACGATATAGCGCGGCTCCGTGACCGGGCCAGGCGTGCGGCCAGCTACCTGAGCCACGGGACCGAGGAGCCGTAGGGCAAGGCCGGGGCCGCGGCCGCGGGGCGGTCAGGCGCGGTCGGGGGACAGCAGCCAGGGGCGTCAGGCGGAGATGACGGCCGGCCGGGAAAGCGGGCATCCGGTCGGTGCAGGCAACAGGCAGCGGACAGCGGAAGGGATCGTGACAATGAGCGTCGGGCCGCTGGTAGGCGTGGTCATGGGCAGCGACTCGGACTGGCCGGTACTGGCGGCCGCGGTCGAGGTGCTGGCTGAGTTCGGCGTGCCGTGCGAGGCCGATGTCGTGTCGGCGCACCGGATGCCGCACGAGATGATCAGCTACGGCGCGGCCGCGGCGGAGCGCGGCCTCCGGGTGATCATCGCCGGGGCAGGCGGCGCGGCCCACCTGCCGGGCATGCTCGCCGCCGTGACGCCCCTGCCGGTGATCGGCGTGCCGGTGCCGCTGGCGCACCTGGACGGGCTCGACTCGCTGCTGTCCATCGTGCAGATGCCCGCGGGCATCCCGGTCGCGACGGTCGCCATCGGAGGCGCGCGCAACGCGGGACTGCTGGCCGTCCGGATCCTCGCGGCATCGGACGGCCGGCTGCGAGACCGGATGACGGCATTCCAGCAGCAGCTCAACGAAACCGCGCAGGCCAAGGGCGCCGCGCTGCGGGCCAGGCTGCGTGACGACGGGCAACTACCATCGGGGACATGAGCATCGATTTCCCCGCCTTCGCCCTGCCGCCAGAGCACGAAGCGCTCCGCGAGGCGGTTCGCGCCCTGGCCGACGCCAGGATCGCCCCGCACGCCGCCAAGGTCGACCAGGCTGCCGAGTTCCCGTGGGAAGCCCATGATGCCCTGGTCAAGGCCGACCTGCAGGCCGTGCACATCCCGGAGGCCTACGGCGGCGCGGGTGCCGACGCGATCGCGTCCGTGATCGTCATCGAGGAGGTTGCGCGGGCCTGCGCCTCCTCGTCGCTGATCCCGGCGGTCAACAAGCTGGGCACCGTGCCGCTGCTGCTCGCCGCGGGCGAGGAGCTCAAGCAGCGGTACCTGCCGCCGGTCGCCCGCGGCGACGCGATGTTCTCCTACGCGCTGTCCGAAGCTGAGGCAGGCTCCGACGCGGCAGCGATGAAAGCGCGTGCCGTCCGCGACGGTGATGCCTACATCCTGAACGGGACCAAGCGCTGGATCACGAACGCAGGCGTCTCGGAGTACTACACCGTGATGGCGGTGACCGATCCGTCCGCCGGCGCCGCCGGGATCTCGGCGTTCGTGGTGGAAAAGGGCGACTCCGGCTTCTCCTTCGGAGCGCCCGAGCACAAGCTGGGTATCAAGGGTTCGCCGACCAGGGAGCTGTACTTCGACAACTGCGTGATCCCGGCCAGCCGCCTGATCGGCGAAGAGGGCACCGGGTTCCAGACGGCGCTGGCGACCCTGGACCACACCCGGATCACGATTGCCGCTCAGGCGCTCGGCATCGCCCAGGGGGCCCTCGACTACGCGGCCGGCTACGTCAAGGAGCGGCGGCAATTCGGCCAGGCCATCGCGGAGTTCCAGGGCGTCCAGTTCATGCTTGCCGACATGGCGATGAAGGTCGAGGCGGCCAGGCAGCTCACCTACGCCGCCGCGGCCAGGTCAGAGCGTGCCATGCAGGGCGATGCCAGCGACGACCTGACGTTCATGTCGTCGGCTTGCAAGTGCTTCGCCTCCGACGCGGCCATGGAGGTCACCACCGACGCGGTGCAGCTGCTCGGCGGCTACGGATACGTCAGTGACTATCCGGTCGAGCGGATGATGCGCGACGCTAAGATCACCCAGATCTACGAGGGCACCAACCAGATCCAGCGCGTGGTCATGGCCCGCCAGCTGCTGATGTAGCCCCGCCCCCGCCGTTTGCCGCCGGGACCGCACCGGTTCCTGCACCGGATTTCCGGCGGCAGGACACTGTTTCCCGCTGAAGCTGCGACGGCAGAATGTACTCCGTGTCTGAGAGAATCGGCGGGAGTCCGATCGTGATCGTCGGCGGTGGCGTCGCGGGGGGCAATGCCGCCGCAACCCTTCGGGAGGAGGGTTTCAGCGGACGGGTCGTGATCATCAGCCAAGAACCGGGCGTCCCGTTTGGTCGTCCTCCGCTGTCCAAGACTTACCTGCGGTCGGAGGAGGATCTCGAAGGCTGGTATGTCAGGCCCGCCGGCTGGTATCAGGAGCACGATGTAGAGCTTCTTAACGAGTCGAGCGTTGCGGCCGTTGATGCAGCCGCGCACGCGGTGGTCCTGGACTCGGGCCAAGAGCTCAGGTATCAGAAGCTCTTGATAGCCACCGGAGGACGGAATCGGCGGCTGGCGGTTCCGGGGGCTGAGCTGTCCGGGATCCATTACCTGCGCACGGTGGCCGAGTGTGACGCGATCAAATCGGAGGCGGTGGCGGATCGGCGCGCGGTGGTAGCGGGCATGGGGTTCATAGGGTGCGAGCTGGCGGCCTCACTGACGCAGCTTGGGGTTCGCGTGACCGCGGTCTTTCCTGGCAGAGTCCCGCTGGAGAGGGTCCTGGGCGCGGAGGTCGGAGCGCTGATCGGCGCCATCCACCACGCGAACGGGGTCGAGCTGCTGGCCGGAGATCAAGTTGCCGCGTTCGAAGGGACCGAGCGGCTGGAGGCGGTCGCGACCGCCAACGGCAATCGTGTCGCGTGCGATTTCGCCGTCGTTGGCATCGGGATAGATCCGGAAGTTCCGGCGGTCACGGGATCATCGATCGCGCGGGCAAACGGGATTCTTGCCGACGAGCTGTGCCGGACCAGCGCGGTTGACGTCTACGCGGCTGGCGACGTCGCGAACCATCGTCACCCGCTTTTCGGGCGGATCCGCGTCGAGCATTTCAACAACGCCGAAAAACAGGGCGCCGCGGCGGCGAGGTCGATGCTCGGCTCGGCTACCCCCTATGGGTACATCCATACTTTCTGGTCCGATCAGTACGAGCACAAGATCGAGTATGCCGGCCACGCCACGAAGTGGGACGAGTTCGTTGTCCGCGGCAGCGTGGATGAAGGGAAGCTGGTTGGCTTCTACCTGCTGGACGGGCTCGTGCAGGCCGCTGTTGGTCTCGACCGTGGCGGCGATCCCGAACTGGACCTCGGCGGCGAGATGGCGGCCGGCGCCCGCCTCGTGGCCCGGCGAGCTCGGCCGGCTCGCGGCTTGCTGGCCGATGAACACATAGACCTGTGGTCGCTGGCGCATGACTGCCGCCATCAACCGCTGGTGCCGTCCCGGTCAGGCGTTGGAGAACAGGGGGATGTTCGCCCCGCTGGCCGGGGCCAGGGGGCTGTCAAGCAGCGCGAGGATCAGTTCCGCGACATCACCGGGGGTCAGGCCGGGACGCAGCTCGGGATTGGCCTGACGCAGCATCTGGGTGTCGACGGCGCCCGGGCTGATGCAAATGGCGCTGATGCCGTGTTTCTTGCCCTCCACCGCGATCGCCTCGGTGAGGCCGATGACTCCGTACTTGGAGACGTTGTATGCGGCCAGGCCCGGGAACTTCTCGGTGGCGTAGACGCCGGAGAGCGAGGCGATGTTGACTATCCGCCCTTCCCCGGCGGGGCGCATAGCGGTGAATGCCGCGCGGCAGCAGAGGAACGAACCGGTCAGGTTGACCCCCAGCGTCTCTTCCCAGATCTCGGGTGTCGTTTCGGCGAACGGCGCGGGCGTCAGCACCCCGGCCGCGCAGACCAGCGCGGCAAGACGGCCGACTCCGGAAGCTGCAGCGAAAAGGCGCTCGACATCCGTGACCTTGCTCACGTCCGTGGGCACCGGCATAGCCTGGCCGCCTGCGTGCCGGATACGGCTGGCGACGCCATCGAGAGCTTCGCGGTCACGGGCGGCAAGAACGACGTGAGCGCCGGCCGTTGCTATGGCCTCGGCGGTGGCAGCTCCGATCCCGCGGCTGGCGCCGGTGACTACAGCCACCCGTCCGGCCAGCCAGTGCATCGGGTCACCCATCGCCTGCCGCCCCGGCACCAGAAGTAACCATTCGCCGGTAGAGCCGCTCGTGAGCGTCCAGGCTTCGTTCCAGGTCGAGATGACCCTCGGCATGGTCGCGGCATGCCGGGCGCGAAATTCCGGCCGCCCTCCCGACGGCGTCGGCGGCTGCCTGGATGTCGTCGGGCGGCACCAGGAAACCGGTCACACCGTCCGCGATCACCTCACCGAGTCCCCCGCGCCTGAACGCGACGACCGGAGTCCCGCACGCCTGCGCCTCGGCTGCGGCCATCCCGAAGGGTTCGTCCCACCTGGCGGGATACAAAACCACTGCTGCGCGAGCCATGGCCACCCACACCAATGTCCGGGGCACTGCTTGATGAACCGCCACGCCTGGCCGAGTACGTCGCGGGCCGATCTGTTCGCGGGCGTATTCGGCATCGTAGGTGTCGCCGTACACGTCGATCGGGACTCCGGCCGCGCGGGCGATGTCGATGGCTTCGGCGGCGCCCTTCTCGGGGCTCAATCTGCCAGCGAATACGGCGCCATCCCCGGCTGTCCGCGACCAGGGGATGACACTTGTGGGTACGTAAGGCGGGAGGATCGCATCGACGCGCACGACCCGGCGCCAGGCGCTCGCCTGGAAAACAGATACGGCGGCGACTGCTGGCGGTCTGCCGCACCGGGCTACGTGATGAAGCGCCGCCGCCACGGCCTCGTCCGGGGGCAGGTGGAGCGTGTGCACCACCGGCGCATGCAGCGCAGTCGCGAGCCGGACGGCGGGCGCGTCGAAGGCGTGATTGTGGATCACGTCATATCGGATCTGCTGCACGCTCATGTAGGCGCTGGCGAAAGCAGACTCGGCCGCCGCTGATTCGGAACCGGCTGGCCCAAAGGCCCGGTAGAGCGTCCCGGTCAAAGCCCGGGGATCGACTCCGGTGTCGATCACCTTAACCCCTGGGATCTCCGATCCGGAGGCGGCGTAGACGTGAACTTCGTGCCCCCTGCTGGCAAGGCCGCGGGCAAGATCGGACACGAAGGCCTGCGAACCGCCACGCTGGGGCTCGCGGATGGCTGTCACGAGCGGTGCCATGATTGCGATCTTCATCGTGCCAGCACCTTGAAGGCGAGATCGCGCGGCGGGTTGATCGCCAGAACCTCGAAAGGGACCTGCCGTCGGCCACGCCGACGGACCTCTTCGGCCGCCTTGGGATAGAAGATCTCGGCCAGCTCAACTGCCTCTTTGTGGCTGGCGAACTCGACGGACATCGGTCCGTCGAAGCAGACGTACCGGTAGTTGCGGGCGGCGAGCCAGTCGAGGTTGTTCGGCCAGATAATGGCGACGCAGCCGCCAGGCCTGCATACGCGTTCCATCTCGGACAGGCCGGCCTCGCCGCCATGTCCCGAAGCGGGGGTGAAGGCCGAGCAGGCGACGACCAGGTCAGCGAAATCGTCGGGAAGGGGCAGGTCGTCGAAAAACCCGTGGGTCACTCGTGCGCGGTTGCCGTGATCCGCTTCCGCAAGCTTCCGCGTCAGGATCTGGCGCAAGGGCCTCGCCGGCTCAATCGCAACGACCTCCCGCCCACGGTCGATGAGCTCGAGCGTCAGCCGTCCCGTGCCGGCGCCGACCTCGGCGATCCGGTCTGCGGTGTGCGGCAGCCATCCAAGGACGCCGGGATGGAGGCGCTCGGCCCTGGCTAGCCGGTCATAGAGCCCCGGTTCGAGCCGGTACAGCAGTTCCCAGGCCAGCACGACGTCGATTTGCGGATCACCGTCTCCGCGCGGAACAAACCGGCTCGCCTCGTCGCGGGTGAACACGCGAAGGTCCGCGGCGGTGTAGCGCCTACGCAATTCCCGGCCCACTCTGGCCGGCGTCTCAGACTTGATCACCGACTTCGGCCCAGTTCTTGTCGGTCTCCCATACGCGGACTGACCGCAGCAGGCCCTCCGGAAGCTCCGGCCGGA
>DATGVY010000698.1:0-4376 GCA_035299845.1 Streptosporangiaceae bacterium | reverse complement strand
AGCTTCCGCGTGCTCCTGTCCCGGCTGCCCGGCCTGGTCGAGGTCAAGAAGGACAGGTCATCATCGGACATGCTGGTCTCACTGATCGCCCCCCGGCAGGCAGTAAGTCCTGACAGCAACGGCGAGCCCGACTCCAGCGAGGTCAGGAACAGCCGCGCGGATGCTCCGGCCGCCCGGCGCAGTGCACGGCGCAAGCCCGCTCAGCGAAACAACACCTGATCAGAGCGCAACAGGCTGCAACATCGGTATCAGCTCCGTGGCAGGACTTCCACCCTAACGGCCGGGCCGCGACTAACCGCAGGCCGGCGAGCTACCTGTCCGGGCTGTTGGCCGATCCGCACGAACTGTTGGCAGGCCGCCGCCGTGCCCGCCCACAATAGGCCGGTTGGCGCAGCCATGCGCCGGCGCGCAGCGCATCAAGGGGAGGCTGGTGAGTGGCTAGGGAAGCCCGGAGCGGGGCGACGTGGCTCGCGTCTGCGCCGCCTTGGTCACGATCTCGAGGAAGCAGCGCAACTCCGGGGCCGTGTCGCTGGCCCGCCAGGCGACGCAGAGCTCAGCCGGCGGCACATCCAGGCTCGGCACGAACGCCAGGCCAGGGCGGGCGTAGAAGGCCTCTGCAGATGCCGGGCACAGGCTGATGCCCTTCCCTGCGACGACATGCTCCCGCCACTCATCGATCGTGCGGGCGACGGCTCCAATGATGGGCTTGTCGCCACCTGGCCGCGGGCTGACCAGCCAGTCATCTCGCCAGCGCGTCGGATCGCAGCCGTCCGTCGCCTTCTCGGCCGCGATCCAGGGGAGCCCGGCGACGTCGGCGAGCCCGAGCCAGTCGCGCCCGGCCAGCGGATGCCCGGCGGGCAGTACGAACACCCGCGGCTCCGCCTCGATAGACTCAAGGCTGAGTCCGGCGGCGGCGATAGGCGGGCGCACGAATGCGACGTCAGTGCTGCGGTCGAGCAGTCCGGCCGCGGGGTGAGTCAGATCGAAGGTGCGCAGCCGGATCTCGATCTGGGGATATGCGCTACCGAACGTGGCGAGCAGGGAGGTCGGCGTTTCGCCGGCCGCGGCGACATTCAGCCCGACGGACAGCTGGCCATCGATCGCCCTGGCTGCGTTCCGCGCCGAGCTGACACCGCGATCGAGAGTGGCCAGCGTGTCACGAGCGCTTTCCAGGAAGGCGCGGCCCGCGGCGGTAACCGTGACGCCGCGGCTTGTCCGTTCCAGCAGCCGGGCGCCGATGGCGTCTTCGAGCTGCCGGATCTGGGAGCTGAGAACCTGCTGTGCGACGTGCACTCGCTGCGCGGCCGCGGTAAAACTCGATTCCTCGGCAACGGCGACGAAGTACCGCAGGTGCCGCAGCTCGATGTTCATCGCGGCCGATGTTACCGCCGTGCGGATGGCCGGCGGAGGCCCACGAACGCGGAGGGATGTCATGGGCAACGGTGACCAGGCAGCCGGTGGCACGCCGCCAGCCGCCGGGCGGGGCAGGCTGGCGCAGGTGATCGCGACCCGGGGCGGCAAGGCGGCACCGGAGGCGCCGTTCGTGATCGAGCACCGGGAGGCGCTGATCTACATGCTGTGCGAGGCGGCGGAGCTTGAGCACGGCATCATGTGCCAGTACCTGTTCGCCGCGTTCTCGCTCAAGCAGGCTGGCGATGAGGGGCTGACTGACGCCGAGCTGGCGGCCACGGTGCGCTGGCGGAAGCAGGTCTCCCATGTGGCTACCCAGGAGATGCTGCACCTGGCCCTGGTGCACAACCTGCTGTCGGCGATCGGCGCCGCGCCGCACCTGGCCCGGCCGAACCTGCCGCAGCCCGCCGACCACTACCCGGCCGGAGTGCAGCTGGCGCTGCTGCCGTTCGGCGAACAGGCGCTGCGTCATTTCATGTTCCTTGAGCGCCCGGAGGGCATGGACCTGGACGACGCGGCCGGGCTGGCCGCGACGAGCCGGGCGGTGCCGCTGATGAACGAGCGGGACATCGTTCCCCGCCTGCAGGACTTCGCCACGGTCGGGCACCTGTACCGGTCCATCGAGGCGGGCCTGGCCCACCTTGCGGACAGGCACGGCGAGCCGTGGCTGTTCGTCGGGCCGCCGAGGGCCCAGGCAACGGAGGCCGATTTCCGCTGGCCGGAGCTGGTCGCGGTCACCGACCTGGCCTCGGCGCAGCGGGCAATCGACACGATCCTGGAGCAGGGGGAGGGCCCGCGCGGGGACTGGCGGGATGCGCATTTCGGGCAGTTCGTCGGGATCCTGGATCAGTACGAGCAGCTGCGGGAGGCCAATCCGGCCTTCGAGCCGGTCCGCCCGGTGATGGCGGCGAACGTCCGCCCCTCCGAGCGGGACGTCGAGGTCCCGCTGATCACCGACCTGCTCACCGCCCGGGTCACTGACCTGTTCAACGTCGGCTACGAGATCTTGCTGCAGGTTTTCGAGCGGTACTTCGCGCACACGCAGGAAACCGACGCGCAGCTCGCGACCCTGGCCGAGGCGACGATCGGGCTGATGGCCCGGGTGATCAAGCCGCTCGGCGACCTCATCACCACCCTTCCTGTCGGGGCCGGCCATCCGGGCCGGACCGCAGGTCCCAGTTTCGAGCTGTTCTACGAGACCGACTACCTGATGCCGCACCGGGATGCCGCGTGGGCACTGCTGGCCGAGCGGCTGGACGAGGCGGCATGGCTGTGCGAGGCGATTCAGACCGGCCGGGGGACCCGGATCGCCGGCCAGCTTGAGCCGGTGCGGGCGGCCCTGCGGGAGATCGCGCAGACACTAGCCGCGCACCTGCCGCCCGGAAGTGCCCATGCCGGGCTCGCGGCCCGCCGGGCTCGCCTCCCGCAGGCCGAGCTTGACTCGCTGCTGGCGCGGGCGCGCGAACTGGGGCGGACGGTGCCGCGGGTGCCCGCCGACGGCAGCGCGACCGGGCTTGCCGAGGTCTTCGAGGCGGCCTACTCGGCGGCGATGGCGGCCGGCCGCGCCGGGCCGGATACGGCGGACGCGCTGCTGCCTGGGCTCACCGACAGCGTGCTGCGACCGCTGGCGGAGGCGCTGAGCCGGCTCCCTGCGGCTGGTTCTGCGTCCGGTACCGCGCCGGGTTCGGCAGCTGGCACCACGCCGGGTACTGCGGCTGGTTCTGCGTCCGGCACCGCGGCTGGTTCCGCACCTGGATCGTCGCCTGATTCAGCGCCGGGTGCCGCGGCTGAGCTGGTGTGGGCCGCAGCGAAGGCAGCGACCCGGCTGCGGGTGCACTACGGCGAGGCTGGCAGCGCAGCGCCGGAGCTTGCGGAGGCTACCGCCGGGCTGCAGCAGCTAGCCTGCCAGCAGGTCGCGGCGCCTGAGGCAGCCAGGCGGCTGGCCGAGCTCTGGGAGCTTCAGGGCGGCTTGCCGCCGATGATCAGCATCGCTCGCAACGGCCCTTACCTCGTCACGAACGTGCCGCGAGTCCTGTCCCACCTGGGAACGGAGATCCAGGTCATGCCGCAGCTGGCCCATGTCACTCCGCAGCTGGCACTGTGCCGCTGCGGCCGGTCGGCCGCCAAGCCGTACTGCGACGGCAGCCACGCCCGGACCGGGTTCTCGGGCGCCAAGGATCCCAAGCGGGTTCCCGACCGGCGCGACGCCTACCTCGGCCAGCAGCTGACGATCTTTGACAACCGCGGCATCTGCCAGCACTCGGGCTACTGCACCGACCGGCTGGCGACCGTATTCCGCGCTGGCCAGGAACCTTTCGTCGCGCCAAGCGGCGGACGGCTTGACGAGATCATCCGGGCCGTGCGGGACTGCCCGTCCGGCGCGCTGAGCCTGGCCTTCGGCACGACAGAGGCCCGCGGTCTCGTTGACTGGGACGGTGCGCGGGAGCCGGCCATCGAGGTGACCAAGGACGGTCCCTACCGGATCACTGGCGGGATCGCGCTCACCGACGCCGACGGCCAGGACGTGCCGCGCAATGCCGGCTCCTCCGCGGAGCACTACGCGCTCTGCCGTTGCGGTCAGTCGCAGAACAAGCCCTTTTGCAGCGGTATGCACTGGTACGTCGGGTTCCGTGACCCGGTGATCAGGCCGGGTCACGAGCCGACCTTGTTCGAGTGGGCGGGCGGACTGCCCGCCCTGACCCGGATGACCCGGCTGCTTTACGAGAGGCACGTGCCCGCGGACCCGCTGCTTGCTCCGCTTTTCGCCGAGATGCGGCCCGACCATCCCGCGGCGGAGGCCAGCTGGCTCGGCGAGGTGCTCGGCGGCCCTGCCCGCCACGGCCAGGACCGCGGCGGCTACCCGCCGCTTGCAGCCGGGCATGCTGACATCGCCCTGGCAGAGCAGCAGCGGGCTCGGTGGGTCAGCCTGGTGAACCTGTCCGCTGACGAGACCGGCATGCCTGCAG
>DATGVY010000697.1:0-1813 GCA_035299845.1 Streptosporangiaceae bacterium | reverse complement strand
GGACCGGGTCGAGCCCGCCTTTCTTCTCCAGGCCCTCCACGGTAAGCACCCGGTGCGCGTCCGCCATGGCGGCGAGCACCGTACAGGACTTCACCGGCATCTCGTCCAGCCACACCACGCAGGCTCCGCAGTT
Organism: Streptosporangiaceae bacterium; assembly: GCA_035299845.1. Taxonomy (GTDB): domain Bacteria; phylum Actinomycetota; class Actinomycetes; order Streptosporangiales; family Streptosporangiaceae; genus Palsa-506. The sequence goes on along the minus strand of DATGVY010000697.1, from coordinate 1,680 downwards.
GGAGGTGTCGCAGCCCCAGTGCGAGCCAGTCAGCCGCAGGTCATCCCGCAGGAAATGGATGAGCAGCAGCCGCGGCTCGACCTCGCGGGTATAGCTGGCGCCGTTCACGGTCACCGTGAGCTTCACGTCAGGCATCCCGGCGCTGTTCTGGGGCGTTGCGCCGCGCCGCGGTCTGGGACTGTCCAGGAGCCTCGGACTGCGCAGGGGAATTGCGCTGGGCGCGGTGCAGCGCCCTCCGCAGCGCCCGCGTGGTGAGCTCCCTGGCCAGATGCCGCTTGTAATCGGCCGGGCCGCGCTGGTCCGAGCTCGGCCTGCAGTGCTCCGCTGCGATGTCGCCCGCCCGGGCGAAGCTCGCCTCGGTGGCCGGCGCGCCGCGCAGGAACTCCTCGGCCTCGGCGGCGGCGAAATGCCGCGCGCCGACGGCGGCGAGGCCGATCCCGGCGTCCGCGATGGTGCCGCCGCCGTCAAGCCAGATGGCCGCCCCGGCGGCACCGACCGGCCAGTCGCCGACCCTGCGCGCCACCTTCTCATAGGCGCTGCCACCGCCAGGCCTGATCGCGATCCTGATCTCGGTGAGCAGCTCGGCCGGGGCCACCACGGTCTCGTACGGCCCGGTGTGGAAATCCCTGGCCGGCACCGTCCTGCTGCCGTCCGGGGTGCGGATGACCATGCTCGCCTTCAGTGCCGCGAAGGCCGCTGACAGGTCCTCGGACGGGTCAGCCTGGCAGAGCGAGCCGCCGATGGTTCCCCAGTTGCGCACGATGGGGTCGGCGATCACCTTCTCGGCATCATGCAGGATCGCGAAATGCTGGCCCGCGGCCGGCGATTCCAGCAATTGCGCGTGCCTGGTGAGGGCGCCGATCCGCAGTTCGCCGTCAGCCTCCGTAATAAAGGAAAGCTCACTGAGCCCGTTGATGTCGATCAGCGTCTCCGGCTGTGCGAGCCGGAGCTTCATCATCGGGATCAGGCTGTGCCCGCCGGCCAGGATGCGGGCCTCCGGGCCGTACCTGACGAGCAGCGCAAGCGCGTGCTCGACGCTCGTCGCCTTCTCGTACTCGACGTGCGCCGGAACCTGCATGCGCCCTCCCTGGAGCTACGCCACGCCTGCCGAGTTTACGAGGCGCCCGCCGGGGCGGGTGCAGCCGGACCGGCCAGAGCGCCCCGGCGCCCTTTGCTCTACCAGCGCTGAAACGGATGGCACGCGCCGATGTGCGCGATAATCGTCGGTGTCATGACGCTCACTCAGCTGAACGCGTTCGTGCTGGTTGCCAGGCTCGGGTCGGTGACCGCCGCGGCGAACGCCCTCGGCGTCAGCGAGCCTGCCGTTTCGCAGGCTCTGTCTGCACTGCGGCTGCACCTCGGCGACCAGCTAGTCAGCCGCGGGCCGGGCGGCATGACGCTGACCGCGGGCGGCTCCCGGCTGCTCGCCACCGCCTCGCAGATCGTCGTGCTCGGCGCCGAGGCGCACGCCGCGGTCCGCGCCGCGCAGGGCGCCCCGGACCAGCTGCGCCTGGTGGCCACGCCGGCCATCGCGGAGTTCGTGATCAGCCCGCTGATGGAGGCGTTTACCCGGCGCTTCGCCGGCTCGGTCGAGGTATCGGCCGGGGTGGCCGCGAGCAACGAGATGGCCGTGCTGGTCGCCAACCGGCTCGCCGATGTCGCGATCGGCCCGGGCGCGCC
>DATGVY010000696.1:0-4295 GCA_035299845.1 Streptosporangiaceae bacterium | reverse complement strand
CGGGCGTCGGCTGCCTGGCCCCGGGCGTCGGCTGCCTGGCCCCGGGCGTCGGCTGCCTGGCCCCGGGCGTCGGCTGTCTGGCCCCGGGCGTCGGCTGTCTGGCCCCGGGCGTCGGCTGTGTTGCCCCAGGCGCCGCCGAACGTGGCGCCTGAGTGCTGCCCGGGGCGCGTGGCCAGGTGGCGGCCGGGTCGTGGTCTTGAGTGCCGACAGCCGTGGCCGGTGGGTTGCGTGGTCTCGGGCGTGCCCCGGGCAGCCGGTGGCCGGGCGGGTCGCAGGCGCGGTCCTGTGTGCCAGCGACCGTCGCCCGGCCGGCCCTGCGGTCGGCCCGGCACGTGCCCGGGCCGCCACCCTGTCGGTAAGCTGCCGCGACGTAGCCTGGGTTGACTCGGGCAGGCCGGCTGGCCCGGACAGGCATAATGGCTAGCCCGGAAAGAGCGGAGACTCTGCTGACAAGGCGCGCGCTGATCACCGGGATTACCGGGCAGGACGGATCGTATCTAGCCGAGCACCTGCATGCCCAGGGGTACGAGGTCTGGGGCCTGATCCGGGGCCAGGCCAACCCCCGGGTGCGCAGCATCCGCCAGCTGGTCGGCGATGTCCGGCTGGTCCGCGGTGACCTGCTGGACCAGGGCAGCCTCATCTCCGCTGTCGAGCGCGTCCAGCCCGACGAGGTCTACAACCTGGCCGCGATCTCCTACGTTCCGATGTCCTGGCAGCAGGCGGAACTCACCGGCGAGGTAACTGGCCTCGGCGTGCTGCGCGTGCTTGAGGCGATCCGGGTATGCAGCGGGATCAGCGCCTCGCGGAGCCCGACGCATGGTCAGATCCGGTTCTACCAGGCGTCGTCGTCGGAGATGTTCGGCCTGGTACGGGAGTCGCCGCAGACCGAGCGGACGTCCTTCCACCCGCGCAGCCCCTACGGGGTGGCGAAGACGTACGGGCATTTCCTCACCCAGAACTACCGGGAGTCCTACGGGATGTTCGCGGTATCCGGGATCCTGTTCAACCACGAGTCTCCGCGGCGCGGCGCGGAGTTCGTCAGCCGGAAGGTGTCGCTGGGCGTCGCCAAGATCAAGCTGGGCTACGAGCGCCAGCTGCGGCTAGGGAACTTGCAGGCCAGGCGGGACTGGGGGTTCGCCGGCGACTACGTGCGCGCCATGCATCTAATGCTCGGGCAGGACGAGCCTGCCGACTACGTCGTCGGCACGGGCGTTACCCACGGGGTCGAAGAGCTGGTGGAGCTCGCCTTCGGAGTCGCGGGGCTTGACTGGCGTGACCACGTGGTGTGCGATGCCGCGTTCATCCGGCCTGCCGAGGTCGATCACCTGTGCGCCGACCCGTCCAAGATGCGGGATCAGCTCGGCTGGGAGCCGAAGATCGGCTTCGAGGAACTTGTCGCCATGATGGTCGAGGCCGATCTTGAGCTGCTCTCAGCCAACGGCGGCCAGGCAGAGGACTCATTCGGCTCCGACTCCTGGTAGTAGCGGTGGTCGGTGGGCCGGGGCGGTCGGCTGGCGGCAGTGGGCAGCGGGTCGTCTGGGTCAGGAGACTGCTGCGCCGACCAGGGTGCCGATGCCGTACGTAAGCCCGGTGGCGACGGCGGCCAGCACCAGCTGGCGCACGGCGCCGCGCAGCAACGGCCGGCTGGTGATCCGTGACACCAGCCCGCCGCCGGCAAATGCGGCGATGGCAGCGAAGATCAGCGCGGCCCTGAGTGAGCCGAAGCCAGCAAGGTAGGGCAGCAGCGGGATCAGCGCGCCGACAGCGAACGTCAGCAGCGAGGCGGCCGCCGCGGTAACCGGCGACGGCAGTTCCTGGGGATCGACTCCCAGCTCCTCGCGCACGTGCAGCCGGAGGGCCTGCTCCGGATGCGCGGAGACCTGCCGCGCCACCTGGTCAGCCAGGTCAGCATCGACGCCCCGTTGCACGAACATGGCGGCTAGCTCGCGCCGCTCTGCATCGGGATGGTTCGCCAGCTCGAGCCGCTCCTTGCTGACTTCGGAGTCGACCAGCTCGTTCTGCGACGACACGGAGACGAACTCGCCCGTGGCCATTGAGAACGCGCCGGCGGCCAGGCCGGCCAGGCCAGTGAGTATCAGGGCGCGCGGCGAGCCGCCGCCGCCGCGGACCCCGGCGATCAGGGATGCGTTGGTGACGAGACCGTCCATCGCGCCGAACACCGCCGGGCGCAGCCAGCCGCCCGACACGTCCTTGTGCTGGTGCGCGTGCGCCTCTTCCGGCGCGTCACCCGGCATTCCGTCCCGCGCGTCACCCGGAGTCCAGTCCGGCACCACGCCCGGAGTCCCGTCGGGCAACTCGCTCGCAGTGGTCATTGCTCAGTGCCCCCGGATCTCTGTGTTAGTCCCCCGGTCGCCGAGTCGGGAGCGGAACGCGCACCATGCGCGGAAACGACGTCACAACGGGATGTCACGGCCCATTATTCCCCGTGCCGCCTCGGTCCAGCGGCTTCCGTGTGCGCTTGAAGGGGCGGTCCCCGCCGCGGTCCCGTGCTGCGGTCCCCGTGCCGCGGTCCGCCGCGGTCCCCGTGCCGCGGTCCGTGCCGCCCCGCGCCAGCGGCTTCCATGTGCGCTTGAAGGGGCGGTCCCCGCCGTGGTCCCGTGCTGCGGTCCCGTGCCGCGGTCCGCCGCGGTCCCCGTGCCGCGGCCCGCTCCGGCCCACGCCAGCGGCTCCCGCGCTTCATGCCGCGCTGCCTCGCGCGCCCCCTGGCCAGGGCGCCGCGACGATGCGCTCGATGTCCTCGCCGAACGGCCGGTCGGCATCGATCGGCTCGATGACGTCGGCCAGCCAGCCGAGCACGTCACGGCAGCCGGGCGGGGCGGGCAGCCCGGTCAGCGCGATGGCCTGCCAGCCTGCGAGCAGCTCGCAGGCGGTCACCACCCGCGCATGGCGCAGCGCGGCGCGCAGCGCCTCGGCGGCCTCCCAGCCGAACGACTGCACGTCCTCATGACCGCCCGAGGTCTCGATCAGGCCGACCGGCGTCGCCATCGCCAGCCGGCGCATCGCGTGCACCTCGCCGGCCGCGCGCTTGTGCACGGTGACCAGGCCGGTATCCGGGCCCGGCGTCCTGGCCAGTTGCGCAGGCAGGCCGGTGACCTCCGGGTCAAGCAGCCGGTGCAGGCGCGCGGCGGCGACCTCGGCGGCGTGCGCGAGGGCTGCGGTGAGCTGGTCACAGTGCGCGGCGAGGTCGATCCCGTGAAACCCGGCCGTGCCGACGAACCTCCCATCCAGGAAGGCCGGAGAGTCGGTCACCCCGGCCAGCGCACGGCCGATCGCCGCCGTGAGCGCATCGCGGGCCCGCAGCACCTGGGTGAGGACAGGGCCGGCTACCCGGAACGAGACGGGGGCCTGTAGCGCCGCACGCGCTGGGCCCGCGCCGGCGACCGCCCTGAGCCGCCCGAGCACGCCCGCCAGGATGTCGTCGCCGCGCGCGCAGGCCGGGTGGTAGGGATCGCGGGACGCTCCGGCAGCCACGATCGACAGCCCGGCCGCGGCTTCCATCATGGCCGCCACGGTTCCCGCGTCGGCTGCCCTGCGCACGGCCAGCGCCGTCCCCCCGGGGACGCCCGCCAGCAGCGCGATCCCCTCCTTCGGGCCGAGGGTGAACTCCTCAAGCCCATGGCGGGCCAGCGCGCGTGCGGCCGGCCTGACCTCCCCGCCGGGCCCGAGTGTCTGCCCGATCCCGGCCAGCGGCCCGAACGCGTGTGCCAGCGGCATGATCTCGCCGGCGCTGCCGACGCCGGTACGCGGCACGGCCGGCACGATGCCCTCGGCAAGGAAGTCCGCAAGCCGCTGGCAGAGCTGGCCGGACACGCCGGCGTCGCCGGCCAGGAAGGTGCGCAGCCGGACCGCGATGATCGCCCGGGCGTCGGCGGCGTCCAGCCACGGCGGCCCGCCCGTCGCCCGGGCAAGCAGCAGGTTGCGCTGGTGCGCCAGCTGCTGCGGTTCGGTGAGGCGCACGCCGGAGAGCGCCCCCATGCCGGTATTCACGCCGTACACGGGCTGGCCGCTGCGCAGCACCTCGCGCGCCTGCGCGCAGCGCCGCTGCACCTCGCGGAGCAGCCCGGGCCCGATCCGCAGCTCGCCGCCGGACGCGATCTCGCAGATCAGGCGAGGATCCAGGTCAGCTGCGGCGGTGACCGTCCGTGCCACCTTCATAACCGGTAACGGATCATCGTGCCGGCATCGGCGGCCTCGGCCCGATGCAAGATCAGCTGGCCAACGGCGACGTCGAGGATGGACAGCCCGCGATGCCACAGCAGAATCCGCTCGCCGGG
>DATGVY010000695.1:0-10193 GCA_035299845.1 Streptosporangiaceae bacterium | reverse complement strand
CGTGTCGGACCGCGGATGCGGGCCGGCCAATAGCGGCACGACGACGGATGGCTGGGTCGGCGGCATCCCGTCCGGGCCCGGCGCGGCCAGCATCTCCGTCAGGCTGCGGACCGAGCCCTCCAGGTAGCCCACCCGGATCGTCGCGCCCGGGCACGAGTACCCGACCGCGCTGGCGATCTCGGCGGCAATGTCGTCACTGGCCCGGCAAGCGACCCCGGCCACCGCGAGCACGAGCGGCGGCGCATCGGCCGGCAGGGTCAGCCGGTGCGGGCTGCGGTGGCGTCCGGCCGGCTTGGCTCTCGGCGGCCGGCGGGGAAGCTGGCCGTTCGCCTGGCCATTGGCCTGGCCGGGCGCTGGCCCCGGCAACTGCGGCCGTGGCCAGTTCGCCTGGCCAGGCAGCCGCCGCGGCAGCGGGGCTTGCGGCGGCGGGGCTTGCGGCGGCGGCCCGCCCGGCGAGCCGGCTGGCGGCCCGTTCGGCGGGCCTGGCGGCGGGCCGACGGCAGGGCGCCGCCGGGGCAGCGGTTCCGGGGCATCGCGGGCGTCGTCCACGCCCACTTATGGTAGTGGTGCCTGGCCGGGCGCGATCACCGGTTCGCGGATCTCGCTGGTCTGGCGGCGTGTCCGGGTGAGGCCGGCCTCCCCGGCCTCCCCGGCCTGCCGGGCCTGCCGGGGCCCGCCGGGCCCGCCGGGCCCGCCCGCTCTGCCGGGCCTGCTGCGTTGACGTTTATTCCGGCCTGAGCATGCTCTGATAGACGGCGATCAGGGCGGTCTTCTGCTCCGGGGTGAGCCTCTCGTCGGCCCGGATCGCGGCCTCCGCAGAAACGGCATCCGATGGGTCCGTCGGCCCGCTGGGTTCGGTCGCGTGCAGCAGCCCGGCCTGGACCAGCAGCGTCTCAGCGGAGATGTTGAGCGCGTCCGAGATGAGCCTGATGACGCGAACGGACGGCTGGTGCAAGCCACGCTCGATCTGGCTCAGGTACGGATTGGAGAGTCTTGTCATCTCCGCTAGCTGGCGCAGCGACAGGTTGGCGTTCTTGCGCGTACTGCGGATGAAGGCGCCGAGCGCCTCCATCTGCATCTCCCACGGATCACTCATGGTCGCCTCGCTGGCCTGGGGTGAGCTGACGGGAACCCTGCTCGCTGGTCCTTGGCTGGGCTGGCTGATACCCCGCCGGGCTGGGCCGGCCAAGACTGAGCGGCCAGGGCTGCTCAGTATGGTAAGCGCGAGTCAGCAGAGCATGCGCGCGCGGCGGACCAGGATGACCCGGTCGGCCGCGTGCGTGGTACTACTTGGCGGCACTTGCCTTCTTGGCCGTGCCTGGCTTCTTGGCCGTGCCTGGCTTCTTGGCGGACGCACTGGCCCGGGTGGCGGACTTGGCAGCAGCACCGTTCTTGGCGGAGCCGGCCTGGGCTGGTGACCCGGCCCGCTTGTCGCCTGCCCGGACGGGCGCGGCGCCTGCCAGGGCAAGCAGCGGCTTGACCGCGTCAAGCGCTTCCTCGGCAAACTTCCGCTGCGCGGCAAGCAGCTGCTCAGAAGACTTCCGCTGCGCGGCAAGCAGCTGTACGGCGAATTCCTGGGCGTTCGTCACGAGGTCCTCGGGCCTGGGCAGCCTGGCGGTCCAGGCCGACATGGCCGACAGCTGCGGCGCGATGGACTGGGCGGTAGCCGTCCAGCTCCTGAAAGCCTCGGCGACGGTCTCCTGGCCCTTGCGGACCTGCTCCTGGCCCTTGCGGACCTGCTCAAGGATCTTATCCTGAAGCTCCTGGCCGACGACGCGGGTGTCGATCATGTCTCCTCCTCAGCTTGTATTCTGCAGCTCGTTATGTTGCTTACTATAGCTAGCATTCGCCTGATATGTCAAGCTAACGAGCTCCTGGCCTGCTGTCCGGGCCAGGCTGGCCGCCGCGTTCGCCGCTGACCCGGCCCTGCCCGGGACGATGGCAATGCGACCGGGCACGATGGCAGCGCCGGCGTTCCTGCTCGACGTCAACGAATGGCTGCGCCGCTACGACGTCCGCCCCGTCTAGCCCCCGCCCTGGCTATCCGCAGGCAGGAACTGGCCTGGCGGCCAGCCCGGGTGCCCTGGCAGCGGCAGCGGACGCTGCGGCACGATCGGCGGGACGGGCAGCGGGGCGCGGCGGGCGCGGCGCCGGCGGACTGCGGTGATCACGCCGGTCAGCAGGCCGGCCGCGATGAGGCCGAGCAGCCCGGCCAGGATCAGGAGCACCGGGAAGAGCATGCTGTTCCCGATGCCTCGCCCGATGGCGAAGTCAGTAAGCGAGCGGGGCATCACCTTACTGGCAGTTAGCTCATACCGGCCGGGATGATCGATCGCGAAGAACGCGGCCGTCTCACCAAGGTGCCCGGCCAGGTCGTAGTTCTCCGTGTCACCCCGCCAGGTAGTGATGGCGACCGGCGCGCCGCCGTTCACCGGCCGCAGGTGTATGTAGGCCGACCAACTGCGGAACAGCCCGCTGTCCCTGGGGCCGGTGGAAACCGAGCAGCAGAAGCCCGGCCTCTCGATGAAAAGGACATATCCACCTCGTTGCGCGAAGGTGACCACGCCATGGCCGGGCACCGGAATGCGCTGGAGATCCCGGACCTGGTGACTCAAGGCGAAAATGCCGAGGACCGCGAGCGCGATGCAGGCCGCCGCGGCGGCCAGCATGCAGCCAGCCACCCAGTACCACAGCCGCCGCGGACGGATGGGTGAGTTACACACCGCGCCCGTCTGCCCGCCCGAATTGATCATCGTGACTCCCTTGGGCTTTACGCGGTTTTCGGCCGCACCAGGAAATGCCCTTTCACGCCGTCGCGGCATGCGAATAGCTGCGCGGCGCATCCGTCACTAGTTCCGTTCCGCGGGAAAAGCGGCAGGCTGACAAACAACGGGTGCTTGCTAGCGCTAATACACTGATATGACGTCCTGAGCGGCCGTACAGTTGACAAAATACGTCGATAACCTGCTGGTTGCGGGCACGTGCCGCCGGACTGGCGCTCACCACGATGCAGTGGCCGGGCAGCGGGTTAGCTGATTGTGCGAGCGAGAATTGTGGCCAGCGCGGTGGCAGGGATGGCGAGCACCTGCTGGGGTCGGCCGGGTGGATCGCGGCTGATACCGTCGGCTTTCGGGCCTTGCGCTAGCCGCTGCCGCCTGCTGCTCCGCCTTGTGCATGAGGATCAGGGTTTCTGCCACCGTTGCACCGAAGGCTCCTTGCACCGGGCTGCGAGCCTGTGCTGGAGGTCGATGTGCCGGAACTGGTATGCCGCGCCCGCCCGTCGGCATCCGAGGGGCAGCATTGCTGCTGCTTCGTCATACGTAAGCGAGTACGCGGTCAAGCGGCCGGGGAACCCGGGCGAGATCAAGCGCGCCCACGAGCAGGCGCGCGTACTGGCTCTTCCGGCCGGACCGGGTCCCCATGAACCGGTGGAGCTGCCTCTCGGGGCTCTGCCGCTGCTGGGCGGGCTGCTTCTGGAAGATGCGGAATGACCGGATATCGCCCTGAGCCGCGATGATCTGCTCGACCGAGGCCACGCCGAGGGCGCGGATCAGCTCGTCCTCCAGGTCGGCGGTGCACACGTAGAAACCGAGTGCCTCCATATCGGCGCGGGACAAGGCGGAGCCGAGGCCGGCCCCCTCCAGAGCGCGCCGGAAGTAGCCTTCCTCGGCGGCGTCACACAGGCCAGCCAGCCTGACGTCGAGCCCGTGCGGGCCGAGCATATCCACGAAGGGGCCGATGCTGGTCGCGCCTCCCATCGGCACGATGGAGATGCCCTGAGCACCGAGAGGCCGGCCGCGTCGCCCAGCCAGCGCCTCGAGCGCGGCCTGGTCGCTCATCCCCTCGACGAGTATGACCGCCCGCGACTTGGCGACAGCGGCCAGATCGAAGTTCATGATCCATGCATTCCATCGACTTCAGGCGACCCGCCAACCGGATACCACATGGTACCCGGGCCTGATCATGCCCCAGCGGAATCTGCGCTGCCTGCCACCATACTGGCGACCGGGCGCGCGTCCTTCTACCATCCAGATCGGGGAATTCTGCGTATCTATGTCGTTGAAACCGATCGGGCAGTCGTCGCCCAGTAAGGCCTTACAACGCCTTGTCAGGGCTCCGGCCCGGTGCCGTCAAACGATCAATATGAATCCTCAGCACGGATCCTCCACCACTTAGATGTCTGACACATCGATCAAAACGATCCGCCAGTTCTGCGATCCTTTGCCTGCCGCTGCCGTCCCCCCGGGCTCGATATGCTGCGGTCGCCGTGGTGCCAGTGACCGGCGGGGCAATGCTCCCCAGCCGCCCAGCGCCCTGGACCAGCCGGTTAGTTGACATGTCATTCAACAGGTTAACAGAATGCTATGTGACATGTCAACTTCTGTCATGAGCGGGAGCGGCTTGCCACTGGATCCGAGCGTCAGGGCAGCCCGAGCTGATCTTGCCCAGGACTGGCCAGGTGGTCGAGGACCGCCTGGGTGATCGCCGCGAGAGCGTCGACCTGGTCGCTGGTCAGCAGGTCGATGAAATGCCTGCGGACGGATGCGACGTGGCCCTGGGCCGCTGCCTCGATGGCCCGCCATCCTGCGCGGGTGAGCACGACGACCGTGCCCCGCGCGTCATCGGCGCATTCTTCGCGCGCGACCAACCCGCGCTGCTCCATGCGGGTGATGTGGTGTGACAGGCGACTCCTGGACCACAGCATGCGGGCCGCCAGCTCGCTCAGCCGCATCTGGTGTTGTTCGGCCTCGGAGACCGTGGACAGCACGTCGTAGTCGGGCTCAGATAGCCCCGAGTCTCGTGCCAGGTCGCGGGCGAGCTGGAGATCGAGCCGGGCGCGCATCCGCCGGTAGCCGATCCAGGCGCGGTACTCGGCGTCGGTGAGCCATCGCGGATCCTCCACGGCCCCGATCCTAGCATCTAGTTGACACGTCACCAGATGTCCGACCATGATGTTGATGCATCAGCTAATCCAGGGAACGGTGGGCCCGTGCCGTCCGCTTCTACTCTCGCCGCGTTCGCCGTGGCATCCCTGCTCTATGCCGCCACCCATCGGTGAGCCGTCGCGGGTTTTCCGGGGCCGCACCACGCCAGCTAGTTGACATATCATTTATCCCGGCGCTAGTGTCAGGTTGACACGTCAACTACATGCCGGGGGTGCCGATGTCCGGCCGCCGCGTTGCCCGGCCCGGCAGCAGGGCCGCCGCCCGCCGGCCCCGCACGCCGCCGCGGCTTCGCACCCGGCTGGCGCTCACCGCCGGGGCCGGGAGGTTTCCCCGGCGCCTGCTCCAGCTGTACCTGGGGCTGGTCCTGTTCGGCGTCAGCATCGCCATGATGATCCGCGCCCGGCTCGGCCTGGACTCCTGGGACGTATTCCACCAGGGCCTCGCCGAGCGGACCGGGCTGCCGTTCGGCTGGATCGTTAACGGCGTCGGCGCGGTGGTGCTCCTGCTGTGGATCCCGCTGCGGCAGCGTCCTGGCCTCGGCACGGTCAGCAACGTGATCGTGGTTGGGCTGGCCGCAGACGCCGCGCTCCTGATCCTTCCGCACCCGCGCCCCCTCGCGTTCCGCGCGGCCTTCCTGGTCGTCGGGATCTTGGCCAACGGCCTCGCCACCGGCCTGTACATCGGCGCCGGCCTCGGACCCGGGCCGCGGGACGGGCTGATGACCGGCCTGGCCGGCAAGGGCGTCTCGATCCGCCTCGCCCGCACCTGCATCGAGCTGTCGGTGCTCGCGATCGGCTGGCTGCTGGGCGGCACCGTGGGCGTCGGGACCGGTCTTTACGCAGTGAGTATCGGGCCGCTTGCCCACCACCTCATCCCCAGGCTGACCGTGTCACCCGGCGGTGCCCTGGATGGCCGCGGCGAGCGCGGAAGACCGGCGACCCGCGCAGGCCTACAGCACCCCTTGCCGGGAGCCCATTGCAGCGAGGCGGAGTGCCGGTGACCGTCAGCGAGTACATCAGCGTCAATGCGGGCGGGTCTCTGTCCGGTGCGAGGCGGCCGGCGGCCGCGGCCCGGGGCGTCAGCAGTCCCGCGAGGTGCCGCGGCCAGCCGCGGGCCGGCGGCCGCCGGCCGGGAGATTGCTTCCGCGCCCGGGCGGACCTGCCCGGCCGCTCGGTGTGCGCTGGTCACGCCGGATCTCCGGGCAGTCCTCGAAGCGGCATCGCCCGCTCCCGGAGGAGACCGTCACCTTCGTCAGCGTGAAGGTGCTTGACGAAGCGGACGCGGTCACGGCCGGGACCGTCGTAGTCGGCCGCGACCGGGATGCCGTCACGCGCTGCCTGCCGCGGCTCGACCGAGAACCCCATCCGGCGGTGGAACGCGACCGAGTCGGTGTTCACCGGCGCGGTCACCGCCCGGACCACCGTGCAGCCGCGCGCGCTGGCCGCCTCGAAGAAGGCCTCATACAGCCGTCGGCCCAGTCCCTGGCCCCGCTGGCCTGGGCGGACGCCCACGAAGTGGATGTAGGCCTCGCCGGGCTGCGACTGGGACAGGAACCCGACGAGGAACCCGGTCAGCGTGCCGGCCCGGTCCGCGGCGAAGCTGGTGTCCGCGAAATGCTCGAAGAACAGCCTGGGCAGCATGTCCGACATCGGCCGGCCGCCCCACCACTCATCGATCACCGCGATCACGGTGCCATAGTCAGACGGGCGCAGCCGACGGATCGTCGCCGCGGTGGTCACCGGCCGGGCCCCTGCCCTGTCAGCGGCGGTCATCCCGGCCTCCTTTGCGCCGGTTCCGCGGCCTGGCCAGCAGCGAGCCGCCGGAGGTACCTCACCGAATGCATCACTATAGGAACGGCTGGATGCGGGTGGTGCTCCTCCGCACCGTCTGGCTCGAACCCGGCTACCTTACCGAATCTGGATTCGGTAGGGTGGCTGGTGCAGGCTACGCGGCTGGGCTGGGCGCCGAGGGCAGGTGGTGTGGGTGCGGGTGATGGTGGCAGGGGCCGGCGGGGTCATCGGCCAGCCTTTGGTCAAGCTGCTGGCCGGGGCTGGTCATGACGTCGTCGCGCTGACCCGGTCCGCGGCGAAGCGGGATGTGCTGCGCCGTGCCGGAGCGGAGCCGGTGATCTGCGATGCCCTGGACACGGAGGCGCTGGCGAGGACGGTGGACGCCGCGCGGCCGGACATCGTGGTCAATGAGCTGACCGCGCAACCGCGGCGGATCAATCCCCGGCGGATCGGGCGGGATCTGGCGGCGACCAACCGGCTGCGCAGCGCGGGCGCCCGCAACCTGATGGCCGCAGTGGTGGCAGCCGGTGTCGGGCAGGTGGTCGCGCAGAGCGTGGCATTCGCTTACGCTCCCGATGGCAGCGGCCTCAGGCGGGAGAGTGATCCGCTCTACCATGCGGCGCCCGGCACGTTCGCCGAGGCGGTGGCCGCGCTGGCCAGGCTTGAGCAAGAGACGCTGGGCAGCGCGGGAGTGCGCGGCGCCCTCCTGCGCTACGGCTTCTTCTACGGGCCCGGGACTTCCTTTGCGGCCGACGGCTCGATCGCGGCCGACGTCCGGCGGCGCCGGTTCCCGGTCATCGGCTCCGGCGCAGGCGTCTTCTCCTTCGTGCATGTCAACGACGCCGCCAGCGCCACGCTCGCCGCCATCGAGCAGCGCGCCGAAGGCGTCTACAACATCGTCGACGATGAACCCGCGCCGGTGGCGGACTGGCTGCCCGCTTACGCCGACATGCTGGGCGCGCCGAAGCCGCTCCGGCTGCCGGCCTGGCTTGGCCGGACGTTCGGCGGCTCCTACGCCATCTATCTGATGACGCGGCTGCCAGGTGCATCCAATGAACACGCCAAGACCGCGCTCGGCTGGCGGCCGGAGCGGCCAAACTGGCGCGAGGACCTCGCCGCATCCGGCTGAGCCGCTCCACGACGATGGCCGCTCAGCAGCGCGGAGGAACGGAGATGCCAGTGAGCACGCCTCGGGCGCCAGCGCCGGCGAGGACGCGCAGGCGCCTGTCCGCTGCGCGGCGCAGGACCCTGATCCTGGACGCCGCGGCCCAGCTATTCGCCGAGCGCGGGTATTCCGGCGCCTCGATGACAGGCATCGCGGCAGCCGCAGGCATCGCTCCCTCCGTCATCTACGACCACTTCGCCTCGAAAAGAGACCTTCACCTGGAATTGCTCAGCCAGCACGCACGGGCGATGGTGCAGGCGACGACCCGGCTGCGGCCCGGCGAGTCCGGCGGCGACCTGGTTCGGCGCAGCACCGAGGCGTTCTTCAGCTTCGTCGAGCAGAACCGATACGCCTGGCGCATGCTGTTCCGGGACCCGCCTGCAGATGACCAGATCGCGGCCGTCCACGCCCGCATTCACCGGGAAGGCACCGCCGCCATCGCGGGGCTGATCAGCCTGGCGGCCGCACTGCGCCTTCCGCCCGGCATCCCGCGCGAGCTGGCCGACGAGATGCTCGCGCGCGTCATCAAGTCGGGCAACGACGGCCTGGCGGCGTGGTGGTATGAGCACCCCGACGTGCCCAGGCAGCAGGTGGTCGACGTGGCCGTCGGCCTGTGCTGGGACGGGCTAGCCCGGCTGACCGGAGCCTCCGGGCCAAGCCGGCCCGGACGCCACAGTTAACGGGTGCCGGGCGCCCGCAGGGGAGTGTCAGGACGTCCCGTCGATGTGCGTCGCCACCCGTGGCCTGGTCAGCGCCGAGATCAGCCTGTACGGTCCGTCCGCCGACCTGCACTGCGGGGCGTCTGGCCCGCTCCAGTGCTCGTGCCGGTGGCGCGGTAGGCCGGCTGTATCTGGCGGCGCTGTATCCGCACACCTCCGTCGGGACCTTCGTGGTGGCGCGGCAACGTCTGCCTGCCCGACCGGCGCGCGCTGGGCGTGACCGGGCGAGGGGAGGGGCTGACGTTTTGCGGCTGGTCGCCCGCGGCGAAGCAGGTGGCGAGATTGCTCGCCGTGACCGGCGCCGGGCTCGGCTGGCTGGGTATCTGGCCGGGTTAGGTGGGTAGCCGCCGCCCGCAAGCTTGGGTAATCGCACCGATGCGCGGGCGAGGCGCCGGCGCCGACGATGCAAAGGCACGCCGGGACACCAGGTCCCGGCCCGCGTCAGGAGGCATGTCATGCCCGTCCACGAAGCGGCCCTCGGCGAGGTCCGCGGCCGGGTCGCCGGAGATCTCGGCGCCCGCGAACGGCGCGGTCACGTGATCGTCGGCCACCGGCTGGCTGATGGCCAGTTTTATGTTCACTATCCGTCTCAGCCGTGCGGTTTGTGTGGTCGCCGCGCAGCCAGCGCGCACCCGGCCGGATCGGCTCGCCAGGACCTGCAGGAGATCACGCTGACCCACACCCCGCCGGAGCTGCGCCCATCCTCGGCGGCCTGGGGATGATGATCGGCACCAGGGCAGGTGGCCGGTACCCCTGTGTATCTGCACCACCACGCTGACGGCCGGCTCGCGGAGGTAGTGATCGTGATTGATGACGACGATGACGAATGACCGCGAACTGGCCGTGGGCAGCAGGACCGGATTACACGGCGGAGGGCAGCAGTACCCGCACGGGCTGCCAAGCCGCCTAGTCCGGCGGCAGCGTGACGTTGGCGGTCCGTCAGCTAGCGGGAGCGTATGCGTGCGCTACCAGCGGTTCCAGTGCACGACCTCGTCGAAAGGCCGGCGGTTGGGCCTGGTGAGCGGCCGTAGCGGCCGGCCGGCCGGGTAGCCCAGGCCGATCAGGTAGACGGCGAGGTAGCCGCCGGGGAATCCCAGGACCCGCTGCGCCTGCTCTTGGTCGATGACCGCCGAGTGGCCAGAGCCGATGCCGAGGTCGGCCGCTGCCAGCATCATGTTCACGGTCGCCTGGCCCAAGTCGTACATCAGCCAGTCGCGGTGCCGCTCGTCCTCCGGCTCCCTGGCCACCAAAGCGATCGTCGCCGCCGACTGGGCGATGTGCCTCCCGCCTCGGTCCCAGACCTTTCGCCAGCTCAATCCGCTGCTCGCGGTCGGTTACCACCACGAAGTTCCACGGCTGCCAGTTCCCCGATGATGGTGCTCGCCGTCCCGCCTCAAGGATCGCTCGAGGTTTTCACGGGCGATCGGCTGGCCGGTGTACTGGCGCACGTTGCGGCGCGCCCGGATGGTGTCCCACGTCTCCATGTCATAGTCCTATCGCACGGCCACCTGGCCCACCGGGCTGTGGCCGAGCTGTCAGTGGCGGCGCATCCGCCGCCGGAACCGGGCGGCTG
>DATGVY010000694.1:0-13246 GCA_035299845.1 Streptosporangiaceae bacterium | reverse complement strand
AATGGCCAGGACGACCCGGCATTGCGCACAATCTGGATCGGAAACGGCGTCACAGGACGGCTAGTCCAGGGAGGACACGGCGCGGCTGTTATTACTCCCGGCATATCGTTCGGCCGCCGCACGCTCACCTGGGCGCAACTGAGAAGCTTGCCGACGGCACCGGGCCCGCTGCTGGCTGACATCGCCAGGGTGTCCAGGAACATGGGACAGCCCCTGGCGAACGCCGAGTTCAGTACCGTAGTGGGTCTGCTGTTCGAGTCTCCCTCCCCGCCGGCGCTGCGTTCCGCGCTCTACGACGCCGCGGCCCGGCTGCCGGGGGTGACGCTGGTCTCAGGCTCTCGCGACCTGATCGGGCGCACCGCCGCCGAGGTGTACCTGCCGCCCGGATTTCCCGGCAACGGCGGGGAGGCCCTGTTCTTTGACCCGTCGAGCAGCGCGGTCCTCGGCGTGGCTTCTCCCGACGGCTCCCGGCTGCAATGCCCGCCTATCTGGGAGGATGCCGTCCTGGCTTCCGGCTACGTGAACTCGAAGCATCAGCTGCCGCCAGGTGCGCCGCGAAACCCCAGGCCGGTCACCCGAGCCATCCGTGTCTCTGGCTGCCCGAAGCCGTCAAGTGCGCAGCCCACGGCGAGTCCCGCGCCCGGCCGGCCGACACCCACGACCAGTGCGACATCCAGTCAGCAGGCTCCTGGCTCAGCACACGGCTGATCGCGTCGCTGCCAACGGTGCCGCGGAACTCGGTATGTTGCCCGAGCTTGGCAAGCCCATCGGAAGATCACGGAGGAACGTACCGGGCGGTGCAGGCCCGCCTTGAGGGCGCGCGATTTGCTGGCAGCTGCCGCACGGGACCACCACACGGACAGCGCCGCTGGCTTTCCGGAGGCTCCCGGCATCGCCGGAGGTGATGGTCAAGGGGTTCGCGCAGCGGATGATGAACGCCGATGCCGCCGGGTCGGGTGTGGGGAGGTCACCCCGAGCGGGTGACCTCTGAAGATGCTGGGAGCTGTCTGCTCGAGCTTCCAGTCGGGGTGGTGCTTGAGGATGTGGTGGGTGCGGCAGAGGCCGCCGAGGTTGCAGCGGCAGGTGAGTCCGCCGTCGCCGAAAGGTGAACCCGCAAGCGCGGCCCGAGCCTGCGCCAGATCGCTCGCCTCGACAAGGCGGGCGTGCCCTAGCGGGGCTGAGAACAGGACGCTCGCCATGTGCACCAGCCGCCGCGTCTGCGCGATGGACGCGCGCGATGCGCCCGCTGGCTACGGCTGGCGGGCGCTTTGGTGTCAACCCAAGCCGGGCCCGGAACGTCAGACACACAGCGGCCCCGCCCGGCAAGCAGAAGGGGCGGAGGCTCGATCCCACGCGGTGCGGGCGGTGCGCTCAACCGGAGCGGCGTCATCCAGCATTGCCAACGGAAGGAATCCGTTATGCGGAAGTACCGGAACAAGCTGCTCGCGGCGGCGGGCGCGGTCGTTGCCGCGGGAGCGGTCGCGGTCTCAGGCCTGACTGCCGCCAGCGCCGCGACGGCCGCCCCCCGGCCGAGCGTCTCCGGAATTGAGTTTTTCCAGCTCGTGACCACGTCGGCGACCTCGAACAAGGAGAGCATCATCGCGCTCGGAAATGTGTTCACCGCTGGCGGCGTCGACCACCAGGGCAGCAAGACCGACCTGGCCGTGTTCCCCGGCGGAACGTTCAAGATCAGGCATTTCAGGGGCCACGGCACGTCGAGCTTCAACCCCACGACCTGCCTGGCCAGGATCAACCGGCACGGCACGTACCGGCTGCGGGACGGCACCGGCAAGTACGCGGGAATCAGCGGTCACGGAAGGTACCGGCTGAAGATCCGTTTCGTGGCCGCCCGCAACCCGAACGGCAGCTGCTCCCATAGCAAGCCGCCGGCCGCGTTCCAGCAGATCATCAAGGCGCACGGCCCGGTGACCCTGCCATAGCGGAACGCCAGCACGGAAGCAACGCGAGCGCCCCGCTGGCTACGGCTGGCGGGGCGCTTTGCAGGCTGGGAAGCGTGCCGCGGTGTCGGCGGCCTGCTGTACGCGCGCAGGCGCCCGCCAGCCGCACCGTGAACCCGCGAAATGTAACCCTGCATCCTGTGCTGGCCGGTCGCCGTGCAGCAGGCCCGCCACCACGCCGCACAGTTGTGCCGCGGTGTAGGGCTTCGCCAGCACCGCTGCGCATACCGCCGTGATCGCCGTACCGGCCTGCCCGGCCGCCGAATCGCCGGTAACAGCCACCACGGCCGGCTGACCGCCGTCCGCCACGGTCAGCGGATCGTCGTCCACCGCGGCCGGCGGCCGCCCGCCGCGGGACTCGCTGAGTTCCGCCGCGAGTTCCAGGCCGCTGCCGTCCGGCAAGTTCATGTCCAGCAGCACCACGTCGAAAGGCGAACCCGCAAGCGCGGCCCGAGCCTGCGCCAGATCACCCGCCTCGACAAGGCGGGCGGCCCGCAAATCCGGATCTGCGCACCGGGACACGATGGTTCGCACCAGGGCCCGGTTCATCTCGTCATCCTCGACCAGCAGAATCCGTGCGCCGGGACCCCTCGTGCCATCGGTCATCGGTCACCACCGTTCTCGCCGCGTCCCACGCGGACGCCGCGGCCAGCTCCGCCGTATGCCAGTAAGCCTCAGCGACTTATGTATACCCATAGCCAGAATTAGATCACGCTATGTAATAGGTGCCTGATGCGCGTGGCGGCGGCGTCGCGGGCTGCGGCAGGGCCTGCCGCGCGTGTGGCCGGGCATTGACGCGCCCGCATACGTGCTCCCGCGCTCGTGCCCGATTGCGCCGCCTCCCGCTGCGGCCCTAACGGCTGGCCGAGCCCCCGCGTGCCCGGCCTGACAACCCGGACGCCAGGTGGTCCGCAATCGAATCCGGCACCTTAATGGGGACCTTCGGCCCGTCCGCGAGATGCATCACGACGGTTCGCCAGCCCGATCCGGCGGTCGGCGCCTCCGCTGCCATGACGCGATCCAGCGACACATCCCCGAGGTATCTGCCGATCCGCCACCGGTAACGGGCCGACCAGACCAGGATCCGCGAGTCGGTCAGGCCGATGAACATGCGCGGAGCCAGCGGGAACATCGAGGTTCTGGCCGTCACCCGGCTCCGTCGCCGCCACGCGAGGTGCTCGGCGGCGACGATCAGCAGCGCTAGTCCGTCCAGCGCCTGGCCGCCGCCCGCGTGCGGCGGTGGCGTCAGCGCGGGGAACAAGGCCGACAGCTTCTCGCCCGGCCGCAACTCCGTCTCGGCAGCCGTGCGGGTTCCTTTCCGGCCAGGACGGTGTGGCATGCGCTCCATCATTCACGCGGCAATGAACCGCGAGCACTGAAGGCGGCCAAATCGTGACGCAGCGGGTAACTCCCGGCGCTTCGATCGCTGACGTGGGGGCGCAGGCCGGACTGCGGCGGTTTCCGGTCGGTCGACGGCCGCCCGGCGTGGCCGTGGCTCCTGGCCTGCTATACGCGGCCAGCTTCGGTGATCGGATGCAACTCCGGTTCCTGGCTGCGGCGCGGGCGGCGAGGTTCAGCGGCTGGGTTCAGCGGCTGGGTTCAGCGCCGGAGTTCAGCGGCGGAGTTCAGCTGCGGGCTTAGCCCAGTGCCGCTGCACCCGCGGAGATGTCCGATCCAGCTGGGATACTACAGATGTGCTAGATGTTTCCGGCGGGCAGCTGATCGGCAGGGAACGTGAGCTTGGCAGGCTCGTCGCCCTGCTGGATCAGGCAGCCGCTGGCGAGCCGATCGTGGCGCTGGTCAGCGGCGACGCTGGCATCGGCAAGACCCGGCTGATCGCTGAGCTGGCGGCTCAGGCGGCGGGGCGGGACTTCACCGTGCTGTCCGGCAGGTGCGCCGAGCTGGGTGACAGCGTCCCCTACCTGCCGCTGGCCGACGCCCTGCGGGCCGCGACGACCGGTCCGTCGGCGGCCCCGCTGCTGCTCGACGCGCTGGCGGCACGCCCGGTCCTCGGCAGGCTGCTGCCGGACCGGGGCAGTGCCGAGCAGCTAGGTGCTGACCTGCCGGGGATGGCGCAGCAGCAGCTGTTCGGCGCGGTGCTCGGGATGCTCGCGGAGATCGCCGCCGACAAGCCGGTGCTGCTGATCCTGGAGGACCTGCACTGGGCCGACCGCTCCACCCGCGACCTGGTGACGTTCCTGAGCCGGGTGCTGCACCGCGAGCGGGTGGCCGTGATCGCCACCTACCGGACCGACGACCTGCACCGGAGTCATCCGCTGCGGGGCGTGGTCGGCGAGCTGCTCAGGCTGCCGAGCGTCACCGCGATCGAGCTCGGCCCGCTCGCCGCGCCGGCCATGGCCGAGTACCTCACGTCGCTGGCCGGCAAGCGGCTGGAGGCGGTGGCGGTCGACGCCATCATCAGGCGCGCCGAGGGCAACGCCTACTACGCCGAGGAACTGCTGGCCGCCTCGGCTGACGGCTGCGAGCTGCCGGCTGGGCTCGCCGGGCTGCTGATCGCCCGGGTCGAGCGGCTGTCGCCGCCCGCCCAGCAGGTGCTGCGGGCCGCCGCGGTGGCCGGACGGCGGATGGACGACGACATCGTCCGGCAGGCGTCCGGCCTGGCCGCGCCGGAGTACGAGGAGGGGGTCAGGGAGTCTGTCGCGAACCAGCTGCTGATCCCCGACGGCGACGATGGCTACGCGTTCCGGCACGCGCTCATCCGGGAGGCGGTTTACGCCGACCTGCTGCCCGGCGAGCGGACCCGCCTGCACGCGCGGCTGGCTGAGCTGCTCGCCGACGAGGCGCGGCTCGACGCCGTGCCCGGCTCCGCGGCCGAGCTCGCTCATCACTACCTGGCCAGTCACGACATCCCGAACGCGTTCGCCGCATCGGTGCGGGCGGGCAAGGAGGCCGAGCGACTGGCCGCGCCGGCCGAGGCGCACCGGCATTTCGATCAGGCGCTGGCGCTCTGGGACCGGGTCAGCGAGCCGGAGAAGCTGGCCGGGCTTGACCGGGGCTGGCTGGCCTTCGACTCGGCGAAGAACACTGCCGCAAGCGGCGACGTTGTCAGGGCCGTGCACCAGCTGCGCAGGCTGCGCGGCTACCTGGACGCCGCGGCCGATCCCGTGCTCGTCAACCGGGTGGGCGAGCGGCTCGCGTACTTCCTGCTGGAGACCGACGAGGCCGTCGCGGCTGCCGAGGCCGCCGAGGCCGCAGTCGACGTGCTGCCGGCGGATCCGCCGCGCTGGGAGCGAGCCCGCGCGCTGGCGACCCACGCCCAGACGCTGATCTACACCCAGGACGAGGCCACCGCGCTGGCGAAGGCCGAGCAGGCGCGGGAAGCGGCCAGGGTCGCCACTGCTCCGTGGGTCGAGGCGGACGCGCTGGTAACGCTCGGGCTGCTCGACGAGCGCGCGGGCAAGATCAAGGAGGCGGTCCGCCTCTTCACCATGGCGCACCGGCAGGCGTTCGATGCCGGGGTGCTCGGCGTCCAGCTGCGGGCCGCGTTCCAGCTGGCCAGGACGCACCTGGAGAGCGGCGACCTCGCCGACGCGAGCAAGACAGCGCACGAGGGCCTGCTGCTGGCGGAGGCGGCCGGCCTCGGGCTGGCGCCCTACGGCCTTGACCTGCAGTACACCCACTATCTTGCGCACTACGCCGACGGCGACTGGGATCACGCGCAGCAGGTCGCCGACGGGTTCGTAGCGCGGGTCACCAGCGTCGCCGAGGCGCGGCTGTCGGCGATGGCACTGTTCATCGATGTCGCCAGGGGCAGCCAGCGGGTCGCCGAGCGGCGCACCTGGCTGAAACCGTTCTGGCCTGCTGACGGATTCGGCGCCTACATCGCCCGCGGGCTGCTGGCCGAGCACGCGCTCTGGCAGGGTGATGCCGAGACCGCGGCGAGCGAGGCAGCCGAGGTCGTCCGCTCGCAGGTGAAGTACTTCGGCGGGTACAGCCCGCCGGTCATCCGGGTTGCCGCGGTGGGCATCAGCGCCCAGGCCGACCTGGCCAGCCGGGCCAGGGCGGCTGGTGACGAGGCGGGCGCCCGAGCCGCGGTGGGCGCCGCCCGTGAGCTGGTCGAGGCCGCCCGCGAGGGTGCGGCGTACCGCCGCAAGCCCAGGTACGTGCTCGGCGTCGAGGGACGGGCCTGGCTGGCCCGCGCCGACGCCGAATGGCACCGCGCCCAGGACGACAACGATCCTGATGCGTGGCAGGCGGTGATAGAGGCGTTCGGCCCGGGGTTCGTGTACGAGAGCGCCAGGTCCCGGTGGCGGCTGGCCGAGGCGCTCGCGGAGGCGGGCCGGCGGGACGAGGCGCAGCAGGAATGGCGGCTGGCGTTCGAGGTGGCGGACCGGCTCGGCGCCGTGCCGCTGCGCGCCGCGCTCGATGATCTCGCCCGGCGGGCCAGGCTCCGGACCAGCGGGCCCGACGGGACTGGCCGGGCTGGTTCGAGCGCCGGGACTGGGGGGACGGGCGGGGGACAAGGCAGCGGGCCGTTCGCCAGTCCGCTGGCCGGGCTCACCGCCCGCGAGCGGGAGGTGCTGCGCCTGCTGGCGGCCGGCCGCAGCAACAGGGAGATCGCCGCCGAGCTGTTCATCGCCCCGAAGACGGCCAGCGTGCACGTCTCGAACATCCTGGGCAAGCTCGGCGCGGCCAGCCGGACAGAGGCGGCGGCGATCGCGCACCGGGAGGGGGTCGGGCTGGCCGCCCGGCTTCGCTAGGGCGGCAGTACTTACTTCGCTAGGGCGGCAGTACTTACGCTGGTCGCGGCATGCCGCGGAGGCAGGCCGGCGCAGTTGCTCGCGGATCAGCGCCGCGATCGGGTGGTAGCGGTAGTGCATCGCCTCCCACGGTCACTGCACGGCGGAGGCGGCGGCGGGGGCCAGCGCTTCCAGCAGCTCGCCTGCCCTGGCGGCCGCCGCAACGGGATCGATATCCGGAGCGCCCACCTGCGGGTCCCAGTTGAGGTCATAGAACAGCTCGGTGATACCCCGTTCAGAAAGCCAGGCAGTATCCTCGCGGATCTGATCGACGTCGCCGGACAGCAGCCGCCGCCCGCTGCCATCCGGTGCCGGGACCGGAGCGCCGGCCCGCACCACCCCGCGGCAGATGATCCGCAGCGTGGCCGGATCGCGGCCGGCCGCCTCGGCGGACTCGCGGACAACGCCGATCCCGTCGCCGATCCTGGACAGGTCGGTCCGGCTGGAGGTCAGCCAGCCGTCCGCGATGCGGCCGATCCGCTGCAGGGCCGGCCTGGCCATCCCGCCGAGCAGCACCGGCGGGCCGCCCGGCTGCACCGGCCTAGGCGCCATCCGGCCGCGCGGCAGGCGATAGAACTCGCCGCTGAACTCGCTGACGTCCTGGGTCCAGAGATGGCGCAGCACGGACACGTACTCCGCGGTCCTCGCGCCGCGGCGGGCCATCTCGCCGCCGGTCGCGGTGAACTCCTCCGGCATCCAGCCGATGCCCAGGCCCAGGTCGTGCCGCCCGGCGGAGAGCACGTCCAGCGAGGCGGCCTGCTTGGCGAGGTAGGCGGGGGAGACGAACGGCAGGTTGACCACGGCCGTGCCCAGTCTGATCGTGTGCGTCACGGCCGCCGCGTAGGTCAGCGCGGCGTAGGGATCCAGGACACTGTGGTACACCGGCTCCATGGCCGATTCAGCGGGGACGATGAGGCGCTGGAATGACCAGAGCGTCGAGTAGCCTGCCCGCTCGGCGCGGGCCGCGAAGCTAGCCAGGTTCTCCGGGGTAGCCCATGCGCCCGACACCGGGGCGCCGAAACCGATCTGCATGCCCTCACCCTAGGAGACGCCACCCGGCCGGCCCAGGCGGCCACGCGCATGGCAGCCTGTGTCATGGCGGCCGCCCGGCGGGCGGCGCCGCGGCGGCCGCCCGGCGGCCAGGCATGTTAAGAACGGAGAACCCATGAGTTCTGACCCGCGGCAGTGGATCGCCACCCTGCGCAACTCCCACGAGCGGCTCGCGTCCCTCGTCCGGCTGCTCGGCACCGGCCATTTCCGTGATCCGTCCTACTGCAGTGACTGGACGATCGCGCAGGTCCTGTCGCATCTCGGCAGCGGCGCGGAGATCGCCATGCTGATGCTGCCCGGGGCGCTGGGCGAGAGCGAGCATGTCGGCCGCGAGGCATTCCCGCCGGTCTGGGACGCCTGGAACGCCAAGAGCCCGGATGCCCAGGTCGCCGACGGGCTGGCCGCCGACGAGAAGCACGTGCACCGGCTTGAGCAGCTCACCGACGAAGAGCTGGCCAAGATCCAGCTGCCGTTCTTCGGCACGGACCTGGACGCCGTCGGCATGGTCAGGCTGCGGCTGGGCGAGCACGCGCTGCACACCTGGGACGTGGCGGTCGCCGTGGACCCGGCCGCGGTGGTGTCAGCGGACGCGGTCGCGCTGCTGATCGACAACGTGCCGCAGTTCCTCGCGCCGCGGCTCGGCAAGCCGCAGGAGGTCCCGCTGCGGCTGCGGATCCGCACGGTCAGGCCGGACCGGGACTACCTGCTGCGCGCCGCGGAGGCGGTGAGCATGACCGATTTGCGCGGCGATGCGGCCGCTGCTGCCGGAGCCGAGGGCGCAGGCGAGGTCAGCATGCCGGCCGAGGCGCTGCTGCGGCTGTCGTACGGGCGGCTCGACCCGGCGCATACCCCGGCCGAAGTCGTGGCCTCGCCGGACGACCTTGACCGGCTGCGGGGGGTGTTCCCCGGCTTTTAGGGGTATCCCGGCGCCGCGCTGCGGGGTGCTGCGGGGCGGGGCGCCGTGCTGCGGGGCGCTGTGCTGCGGGGCGCCGTGCTGCGGGGCGCGGTGCCGAGGGCGCCGAGGGCAAGTTCGGCGGTGTCCGCGGCGCAGCCCCAGGACAGCGAGACGCCCGCCCCGCCGTGGCCGTAGTTGTGCACGATGGCCTGCCCCCCGGGCAGGCGGCCTGCTTCGAGCCTGACCATGGGCCTGACCGGCCTGAGGCCGACCCGGTGCGCCACCACCCTGGCGCCGCGCAGGCCGGGCTCGATCGCCGCGCAGTCGCGCAGGATGCGCTCGGCCGTGGCCGGGTCGGGTTCGAGGCTCCAGTCGCCGCGGCCTTCCGTGCCGCCGAGTACGACCGTGTCCCCATGCGGAAACACGTAGGTAAGGTCGGCCGATTCATCCGCGAGCCCGATGAAGAACTCCGTGAGGCCGGGGTTGGCCGCCACCACTACCTGCCCGCGCACCGGCATCAGTTCACGATCCGGAACGAGGTCGCGGGCGCCAATGCCAGCACAGTTGACGATCACTCTGGCACTGGTGCGACTGGCCGCCTCCGGCAGCGAGCCGAACGCGCTGTCGCGCGCTGCTGCGAGCCGGCCGCCGGCGGCGCGGAACCTGGCCAGGAGGTAGGCCAGGTACACCGGCATGGTGACGACCGGGGCGGCGAACCGCCAGCCGGCCGCGAAGCCTGCGGGCAGCTCGCCGTCAGTGCACAGCCGGAAGCCGCCGAGCGCGGTCACCCAGTCTGGCGGGTCGGCCTTGACGCGGGACGCCTGCCGGCCTGCTACCTCGCGGACTCCGGCGGCTGGCTCGGTGACCAGGTCGAGCAGGCGTGCGAGGGTGGCGGCGCCCCAGCGGGCGACCCTGTCGTCCAGCCCGACGAGGTGCGGCGCCCAGATCGCTCCGGCCGCGGCTGACGTGGTCTGCGCTGGCGGCCTGGCGGCGCTGATGGTCACCCTGACGCCCGCCTCGGCCATGCAGACCGCGGTCGTCAGGCCGGACACGCCGGCCCCGATTACCAGGACGTCAGGCTCGCTGCTGGTCATCTCCCGACCGTAACGCGGCGTCTTCCCCGCTCTCGTCCGGGCCGGTTCCGTCCGGGCGCGCCTGGGCGGGGAGATCATGCGGCTGCGTCCGCCAGCCGGGCGCGTGCTGCTGAGCACATAGACACTGGCGGGTCAGTCAGGCGAGCGACGACGTGGGGCGGTGTGCCAGGCTTCGGCGGCGGCGATGGCTGCGACGATCAGGGCGGCGATCCGGTCGCCCCACCACCAGCCCAGTGCGTCGTACAGCGCGAGAGCGGTGAGCGCCAGCAGGCTGGTTGCCGCTCCGATACCGCTGAGGGCACCGTCACCTTGGAGGGCGCGGCTGGCCATCTGCCTGCCGAGACGGCGCTTGGCGTAGGCCAGGGGCGTGAGGACCGCAAGGGATATGCCAGCTGCCATCAGGGTGATGTTCGACGTGCCGGGACGGGAACCGCCAGCGAGCGCGGCAACAGACTCGACAGCGAGGACGGCGCTGACGACAGCCAGGGCGACGGCGACGATGATGGCGGCCCGTGCTTCCTGCGCGCCGGATTGGACAGGCTGGCGCCGCTCGGCCCTGAACCGCCAGATCAGGGCAGCCGACCCGGTGACGTCGGCGAGAACGCCCAGCCCGATCGCGAAGACACCCAGGCTGTGACCCCGGAGCCCGGCGATCACCGAGACCGCGCCAGAAAGGACGCCGAAGGCAACCGAGCTCGAGACCAGCCACAGCGCCTTAGTGACCAGGCGCAGCCTGACCAGGCGGCTGTCAGGCGACTGGTCTGCGAGCATGCGATTCCTTGCCTCTTGCCAGCTGGCTCGGGGAACAGCACTTTACGACCCTGGCTGCCGGACAGCGGCCGCTGGCAGACTTCCGATGCGACAGTGGCCACGGCGGACCCTACGAGAGCGCTGAATTCCTCTTGTGCGGGCCGGCGGCCAGGTGAGACTCCAGTATCGGAGGCTGGCGAGCAGTGTGACTGAGCGGGCGCGCAATGGCGGTGGACGAGAGCTGACCTGGATGCCGGGGGGGCAGGCCTAGCAGCGTCCTTGCATACAGTGGCAGGACTTCTCCTGCACGCGATCGAAGGGACGTACACGCCCGTGGGTCACACGGCCACAAAACAGGCCCGTTCCGGCAGCCTGACAGCGACCGAGCACCGTCTGGACAACGGTCTGCGCCTGGTGCTCTCCGAGGACCACCTGACTCCGGTCGCGGCGGTCTGCCTCTGGTATGACGTCGGCTCGCGGCAGGAGGTCAAGGGCCGCACTGGCCTGGCTCACCTCTTCGAGCACCTCATGTTTCAGGGTTCGGCGCAGGTCAAAGGAAACGGCCACTTCGAGCTGGTCCAGGGCGCAGGCGGCTCCCTCAACGGGACGACGAGCTTCGAGCGCACCAACTACTTCGAGACCATGCCCGCGCACCAGCTGGAGCTGGCGCTCTGGCTGGAGGCGGACCGCATGGGCTCGCTGCTTGCCGCGCTCGGCGAGGAGTCTCTGCAGAACCAGCGCGACGTGGTCAAGAACGAGCGCCGTCAGCGCTACGACAACGTGCCCTACGGCACCGCGTTCGAGCGGATGACCGCGCTGGTCTATCCCGAGGGCCATCCGTACCACCACACGCCCATCGGCTCCATGGCCGACCTGGACGCGGTGACGCTGGACGACGCGCGCGCGTTCTTCCGTACGAACTACGCGCCGAACAACGCGGTCCTGGCGATCGTCGGCGACATCGACCCGGAGCAGACGCGTCGATGGGTCGAGAAGTACTTCGGCTCCATCCCGTCCTACGACGCCGTGGTGCCGCCCCGCGACGGCACGCTCCCCGACATCATCGGCAAGGAACTGCGCGAGGAGATCCAGGAGGAGGTCCCGGCGCGCGCGCTGATGGCCGCGTACCGGTTGCCGCACGACGGCACGCGTGCGTGCGACGCGGCCGAGCTGGCGCTCACCGTCCTCGGCGCCGGCATGTCGTCCCGGCTCTACAACCGGCTGGTGCGGCGCGACCGCACCGCCATCACCGCCGGCTTCGGGCTGCTGCGGCTCGCTGGCGCCCCGTCGCTGGGCTGGCTGGACGTGAAGGCCTCCGGCGGCGCCGAGATCCCGCAGATCGAGGCCGCCGTCGACGAGGAGCTGGCGCGGCTCGGCGCGGAGCCGCCGACGGCCGAGGAGATGGAGCGGGCGCAGGCCCTGCTGGAACGCGAATGGCTGGACCGGCTCGGCACGGTCGCCGGCCGGGCCGACAAGTTCTGCAGGTACGCGGTGCTGTTCGGCGACCCGCAGCTCGCGTTCACCGCCGTCAACCGGATCCTCGACGTCACCGCCGAGGAGGTCCGGGCGGTTGCCGCAGCGCGGCTGCGCCCCGACAACCGTGCGGTGCTGGTATACGAGCCGGTGACCTCCGAAGACACGGCCGGCACGGGAGCCGACGAGGCCGACAACCAGGCCAGCGCGGTCGACGAGAACGACAAGCCGGAAGGAGCCGGGCGGTGACCGACGCAGCCGTGACCATGGACTTCCACCCGCAGCCGGCCTCCGGGCAGGCGAAGCCCTGGGCGTTCCCCGCGCCCGAGCGCGGCGCCCTCGCCAACGGGCTGACCGTGCTGCGCTGCCACCGGCCCGGGCAGCAGGTGGTGGCCGTGGAGATCTGCCTGGACATGTCGCTCGACGCCGAGCCCGACGGGCTCGACGGTATCGCCACGATCATGGTAAGCGCGCTGTCTCAGGGCACCGGCAAGCACACCGCCGAGGAGTTCGCCGCCGAGCTGGAGCGCTGCGGCGCGACACTCGGCGCACGCGCCGACTACCTGGGCGCGCGCGTCTCGCTGAAGGTTCCCGTCTCCCGCTTGCCCAAGGCGCTTGGGCTGCTGGCCGAGGCGCTGCACGCGCCCACGTTCCCGGACAGCGAGATCGAGCGGCTGGTGCGCAACCGTCTCGACGAGATTCCGCTCGACATGGCCAACCCCGGCCGACGTGCGGCCAAGCAGCTGGCGCAGGAGCTGTTCCCGGCGTCCGCGCGGATATCCCGGCCGCGCAAGGGCACCGAGGACACCGTCGCGCGGATCGACGCGGCGGGCGTGCGCGCGTTCTACCAGGCTCAAGTGCGGCCTGCCACGGCGACCGTGGTCGTCGTGGGCGACCTGACGGGTGTCGACCTGGACGCGGTGCTGGCCGACACGCTCGGCGGGTGGACCGGCGACACCGCCGAGCCGCTGCCCATGCCGCCGGTGACCGCCCACGACACCAGCCGTGTGGTGATCGTGGACCGGCCCGGTGCCGTCCAGACGCAGCTGCTCATCGGGCGGATCGGCCCGGACCGGCACGACCGGGTATGGCCGGCTCTGGTGCTCGGCACGTACTGCCTGGGCGGCACGCTCACGTCCCGGCTGGACCGGGTTCTGCGCGAGGAGAAGGGCTACACGTACGGGGTACGGGCCTTCGAGCAGGTACTGCGGTCGCCGGCGCCCGCCGCGGACGGCGCGGACGGCGCGACGGGTGCGTCGGTGCTCG
>DATGVY010000693.1:0-2062 GCA_035299845.1 Streptosporangiaceae bacterium | reverse complement strand
AACGCCTCGGCCGGCACCTCGCATGCTCGCCTGGGGCTGATGTCCCCGGCGGGTCAGAATGCCTCGGCCGGCACCTCCATCAGGTCCAGCGTGGTGCTCTCCGCGATCTCGCGCTCGGCGGCCAGCCGGGGCAGGACCGTGGCGGCGAAGAACCGGGCGGCCGCGATCTTCCCCTCGTAGAACCCGCGATCGGCGGCCGGCGCGTCATCAAGCCTGGCCAGCGCGACCTCGGCCTGCCTCGCGAGCAGCCAGCCGATCACCAGGTCGCCGAGCGCGAGCAGCAGGCGCGTGGTGTTGAGCCCGGCGCGGTAGATCTCGGCGGGCTGCCCGGCCGACCCGGCCAGGAAGCCGTGCATCGCCGCCACCATGCCCTCGACGTCGGCGGCGGCCCTGTCCAGCGCGGCTCGCTCGGCCTTGAGCCGCCCGTTTCCCGACTCACTCGCGGCGAACTCGGTGATCTGGCCGATCAGGTACCGCAGCGCCCGGCCCTCGTTCCTGACGATCTTGCGGAAGTACAGGTCAAGACCCTGGATCGCGGTGGTGCCCTCGTAGAGGCTGTCGATCTTCGCGTCCCTGATGTACTGCTCGATCGGGTAGTCCTGCAGGAAGCCGGACCCGCCGAGGGTTTGCAGGGACAGGGTGAGCATCTCCTGCGCGCGCTCCGACCCGGCCCCCTTGACGATCGGCAGCAGCAGGTCGTTGAGCTCGGCCGCCCGCTCGTCCGCCGTTCCGCTGGCCGCGGCGACCTGCTGGGCGTCCTGCTGGGTCGCCGTGTACAGAACCAGCGCCCGCATCCCCTCCGCGTAGGCCTTCTGCAGCATGAGCATCCGCCGGACATCCGGGTGCTGCAGGATCGTCACCCGCGGCGCGGCCTTGTCGAGCATCCGGGTGAGGTCCGCGCCCTGCACTCGGGTCCTGGCGAAGTCCAGCGCGTTCAGGTAGCCGGTGGACAGCGTCGCGATGGCCTTCGTGCCGACCATCATCCTGGCGTGCTCGATGATCACGAACATCTGCCTGATGCCGTCGTGCACGTCCCCGACCAGGGTGCCGACAGCCGGGCTGGACTCGCCGAGGGTCAGCTCGCAGGTGGTTGACGCCTTCAGGCCCATCTTGTGCTCGACGCCGGTGACGTAGGCGCCATTGCGCTCACCGAGCTCGCCGTCCTCGCCGACCAGGTACTTGGGCACCAGGAACATCGACAGGCCCTTGGTGCCGGGGCCGTGTCCCTCCGGCCGGGCGAGAACCAGGTGGAAGATGTTCTCGGCCATGTCATGCTCGGCGCCGGTGATGAACCGCTTGACCCCCTCGATGTGCCAGGTGCCGTCCGGCTGCCGGATCGCCCGGGTCCGGCCAGCGCCGACGTCAGATCCGGCGTCCGGCTCGGTCAGCGCCATGGTGGCCGTCCACTTGCGCGCCGCGGCAAGCTCGGCAAAACGCTGCTGGTACGGGGTGCCCATGAGCAGCAGAGCCCGGGCGAACGCGGCGCCGCTGGCGTACATCCAGACGGCCGGGTTGGCGCCGAGGATCAGCTCGGCGACCGCCCAGCAGAGCGAGCGCGGCGCCGCGGTGCCGCCAAGCTCGGTCGGGAGCTCCAGCCGGAACCACTCCGCGTCCATGAAGGCCGCGAAGGACTTCCTGAATCCCGCGGGCATGCGCACCGAGCTCGTCGCGGGATCGAAGACGGGCGGGTTGCGGTCAGCCTCGGCGAAAGACTCGGCAATAGGCCCGGTGGCCAGCCGGTTCACCTCGTCAAGGATCCCGCGGGCGGTCTCCTCGTCAAGGTCCGGGTACGGCTCCGCGCCCAGCACGTCCTGCGTTCGCAGCACCTCGAACAGATTGAACTCGATGTCACGCAGGTTGCTCTTGTAGTGCCCCATCCCTGCCTCAGGTGTCCAGAGGGCCGCGCCCTACCAGTCAGTAACTTAGCTTATCTTACCCGGAAGTAACCACCGTGGCGAGCCCGCCACCTGCGGAACCGCCGGTGACCGCGGCGCCAGTGGCGGACTGCGGCGCTCCGGCCATTCCGCCAAACCGAATCTCGTTCTAGAGTGTTGACCATCGG
>DATGVY010000692.1:0-4863 GCA_035299845.1 Streptosporangiaceae bacterium | reverse complement strand
TCGCTAAGGGGGCCGGGCTCGCTGCGCTATCAGGAAGAAGCCCGGGCCGAAGCGCCGAATGGCGCGGCAAGCTCCACCTCAAACCCGTCGTCGTTCTCCAGGTAGGCCGCATAGTGCCGGGCGCCGCCTGCGTGCGGATGGCGGTCCGGGAACATCAGCCGCCAGCCGTGCTGCTGCGCAGCCGCGGTCAGCTCGTCCAGGCTGGCGGGTGTCGCGATGTGAAAGGCGAGGTGGTTCAGCCCCGGCCGACATCGGTCATGGCTTTCCGCCGTAAGGTCCGGTGACTGCTCGACGACGATGTAGGTGTCCGCGGCCCACCAGCTCCGGCCGCTCGGCCAGTCCTGGAACGGCTGGTAGCCGAGGGCCGTCAGCAGCCAGCCCCAGCTGGCCACGGCGCGGTCAAGATCGGGGACCCAGAGCTCGACATGATGCAGCGCCCCGTGCTGAGCATGATCCATCCGCCCATCTTGCCGCTATTTCTCCGCGTTACGCACCCGGGCGCGTGCCCGGCCAGTCAGTGCTCAGCCGAGGGTGGCGTGGGTGAGCATGGACAGCTCCATCGGGCGCAGTGAGTCTGACCGCTGCCATAGCCAGGCGCCGACAGCGTCCCGCTGCCGGACGTGCCGGACCTGCCCGAAGCCATGCGACCGGAGCAGCACGGTCATGTCAGCCGGGCTGAGCAGAGTCAGCCAGGGCTCGCCGCGCTCGGCAGACGCCGGCCTGACCAGCTCGGCGTAGACGCAGCCGTCGGCGTCCCGCATGCTCGCGGGGAGCAGGTAGTCGGTGATCAGCTCCGTACCTGCTGCCAGGCTGCCGGCATCGCGCGACGGCGGGGGCAGCCAGCGGCCTTACCCGCGGCCGGGCACCGCCTCGCCTGCCAGCCCTGATCGGCCGGGACCGCGGCGGCGATCTGGGCTGCGGGCATCAGTGCGACTGCGGGGTCAGCCGTTGCCCTGGCTGGCCGACGCGATGCGGAAGTGGTAGCCGTGGTGGTTGGCGAAGCCTGCGCGGCCGTACAGCGCGCGGGCCGGTGCGTTGCCGTCCGCGACTTGCAGGTAGATGCCCGGCACGCCGCGGGCCGCGGCCTCTGCGGCAAGCGCGGCGGTGATCGCCGTTGCCAGCCCGCGGCGGCGGTGCTCCGGATGTACCTTGACGTCAGTCAGGCCGGCCCACTCCCCCGCAACCGCGACCCGGCCGACGGCGAGGGTCTGGCCGGCCTCGCGGACGGACGCGAACGCCTGCCACGGGGCGGACATGAGCAGGCGGCGGACGATCGGCGGCTGATCGCCGTCGCGAGACAGCGCCAGCCAATCACCGTCCGGTTCACTGGCCAGGTCGACGTGCGCCGACGCTGCCAGGCGGGCGACCGCGGCGGGCGCGGCGGTCATCACGGTCAGCGGTCCGGCCCAGATCGGCCAGCCGCGCTCACCGAGGAGCCGGTCGACCTCGGTACTCTGCGGCCGGCCCAGCGGAAACGGGACGGCGACCATCGCGGGCAGGCCGCGGGCCTGGTACCACTCGCTGACCCTGTCCATCGCGGCAGCGAGCGGCAGGCCAGGATCGCCGGTCGCAAGGGCGCTGTTCGCCCGGCCGGTGAAGCCGTCAGCCGCGCGCAGCAGCCAGTCGCCGAGCCTGCCCTCCTCAGGCGCTCGCCAGCCCTCGGCGGCCGCCGCCTCCAGGGCGGGAATCGAGATCGCCATCACGGCCAAGTCTCCCAGACGCGTGGCAATCCGGTCAGCCGCTCGGCAGCTCACCGGGCGCGGGCGAGGACCAGGGTGTGGCCGGAGCTTCCTTCCGGGATGTAACGGTGCCAGACGGGTTCTAGCCGCGTGGCCTCGAACCAGCGCAAATAGGTGCCGACGTCCGCGTGGTCCCAGAACATGTCGGCGCCGCAGTAGCCTTCCGTGCCGGTCCACCGGCCAGCGCCGACGATGGCCAGGAAGTAGCCGCCCGGGCGGAGCCAGTCCCGGATCCGGGGGAATAGGGCCTGCTGGTCCGCCAGCGGCAGGTGAATCAGGGCATAGAGGGAGATCACGGCGTCGAGGCTGTCCGGCCGCAGTTGCAGGACGGCCATGTCGGTCTGCGCGAGGCTGGCGGCCGACGCAAGGCGCCGAGCCCGGCGGAGCTGGACGGCGGAGAAGTCAACGCCGAGGACCTTCAGGCCGTGCTCGGTAAGCTCCCTGGTCGCCGGTATCCCGGCACCGCAGCCCAGGTCCGCCACCCGGGCCCGCGGCGGCAGCAGCGCGGCAAGCTCGGCTACCCAGCCGGCGTAGCGGCTGGGGTCCTCGCCAGACGACTGGCCGTGCTGACCCGGCTGGCCGTCATCGCTGCGGTAGGCCAGGGAGATCGCGTCGTATCCGCGCCGGACGATCTCGCGCTGCCGGGCCCGCGTGACAAAGTCAGCTGGCTCCACAGCCGGATCCGGCCCGATCTCGCGCTGCCGGGCCCGCGTCACGAAGTCAGCTGGCTCCACAGTCGGATCCTGCCCGATGAGCGGGGACGAGGCCAGCCCGCCCGAACGCACCGGCGGTGCCCGGCTGCGTAAAAGCTCAATATGCTCAGCCTCCGGCGCCGCTGCATCCCGGATAACGCGGCCTGCCTGCGCGGGTACTGTCAGGCTGTGCTGACGCGCCGGACCGGACCAGTGACGGCCAGCGCGGCGCCCTCGGCCTGGCCGGGCCCACCCGACTGGTCTCGTCGCCTCGATATCGGCCCGGTTCGTGCGGCTCGGCCGGCGCGTGTACTCCCCGCTGTGCCTGGCGCTGGCCGGCCTGTCGGCGCTGTCGCTTCGGCCGGGCGGACCTGCCCGCCGGGAGCCTGACGGCTAGCGGCCGTAGTCGAGCTGCGCGTACCAGTCGTCTCTGCCCTGCGGGGTCAGGTCGAGGATGTGCCACACGGGGGCGAGCAGGTCGATACCGCGCTGATTGATCTCATCGGACATGAACGGGTGCGCGCTGTAGGTGTGGCGCGGCGAGCCGGCCGGGTCCAGTGTGAACACCGAGACGGTGGATTCCTGGCCGCCATCGGCGTCCTCGCTGCCGAGGTCGTACTTGAAGGTGCTGTCAGCGCAGCTGAGCAGCCGCAGCCTGTCCCAGCCCCGGACGCGGGCGTGCACGCGTAGCGGCGCGGGATCGGCCGCCGCCGCGATGGCGAAGTCGACGTTCTGGGCGAGGTGGCCGGCGACGGCATTGAAGCCGTCGATCCACATCGTGCACATCGGGCAGGGCGAGGTTTGCGCCTTGCCGTACATCAGGTGGTAGATGACCAGGGGGCGGCCAGGAGCGGTGAACAGCTCGCTGAGCCGCACCGTGGTCACCAGGGAGTCACCGTCGCCGAGGCTGCGCGGCCCCTCGCGGAAGACGTAGTCGCTGACCGCGGTGCCCGGCGGCAGGTCCCGGCGCATGGCGGCAATCCGCTCGCGGTGGCGCATCAGCTCGATCTCGGCCAGCCGGAGTTCCTCTCGCCGCTTGGCGTACTCCGGTGTCTCCGTGAGGCGGGTCAGGATCATGACGCTCTCCCTCGTCTTAGCTCGTCGCCTGGAATGGCTTGCCGGTGCCGGTTGCGCACAGCAGGCGCAGGCTCTCCAGGTAGTAACCCCAGTTGAAGTTGTAGACGCCGTAATAGTCGTCGGCGAGCTCCACGGCGTATTCCTGCCAGAACCTGAGCTTGGTGCGGCCGTCACCGAGGTCGGCGAGCTTGAACCGGAAGGTGCCGTCTTGCCAGGGGTCATGGCCGGCCACGCAGCGCCAGCCGAGCTCCCGCTCCTTGTCCAGGGTGATGATCTCCATCACCGGGTTGAAATCCCCGGCGAACGTCCAGTCGACTCGCACACCGACCGCTGCCTCCTGGGTTCGCAGCTTGGTCGACCACCAGCCCGCCATCTGGTCCGGCTCGGTCAGCGCCGACCAGACTGGCCCGGCTCCCGCATCGATGTCCACTACATGGTGGATCGTCTTCACCGTGCTCCTCCGTATCCGTCTCCGCGGCCCATGGCCCCGGCCGGTGTCCCGGTCACCGCTGCATCTCCAGGTCGGGATGGCGGTACAGGCCCTCGATTTCTCGTGATCGGGCCGGATCGCGCTCTGCGCCGAGGACAAGACCGAGATCGCGCTCGAACTTGTCGCCCCATCCGGCATTGAAGCTGGTGCGCTGCCTCGGCAGCAGGGCTGCGTGCTCCAGCCGCAGCAGGGTGCCCGCGCCGTCACCGCCGTCGTCGGCCCGGAGCCGGACCGTGACGGTTGTCGGCACGCCCTCGACTGTCCAGCGGCAGCGCCTGGCGCGCGGCCCGAAGTGACGAGCCTGGTGCGCGGCGGGGGGTGGCGGACGAGCCTGGTGCGCCCGGCGGAAACTCGCCGGAGCCGGTCCAGCGGCTGGCCTGGCTGTGCTGCGAGAATGCGATCATGCAAACCAGGCGTGACTCGCTGCTGGCCGGATCGCCGGGCTCGATCCTGTCCATCGGGTCGAGCGGGTCCATCCTGTCCATCGGCTCCGCGGGGTCGATCTTGTCCATCGGCTCCGCGGGGTCGATCTTGTCCATCGGCTCGGCCGGCTCGGTCGCTTCAGCCTTCTCGGTCGGCTCAGCCGGGAGCGTGAGCTCGGTATTGTCCGGTTTGTCGTTCTTGTCCATCCTGGCCTGGCGGTCCAGGCGGGCTGTTGGGCCCGGCGGCCGCCGCCGAAGCCGATGAATGTGCACCCCCCAGGCCCTCCGGCAGCAGACCCCCCCGGCTCGGGCTCTGGCTTGACACCTCAGCGCAGACCGTCCATGATCCCGGGGATTTCTCAGTCCTCGCGTTTTAACCCTGTGACGGTGGGTTGCTTGTCCGGCGACGCTGAGGGTGGGCGGGTAGAGGGGCGCTGGCGACG
>DATGVY010000691.1:0-2537 GCA_035299845.1 Streptosporangiaceae bacterium | reverse complement strand
ATCCATCACGTATTTCCTGATTCATTTGTCGTCTGCCACCCCATCGGGCGCGCCGTACCGGTTCGGTGTACCGGGACCAGCTCAGCCCCTTCAGCCGCGGTCCGCCGCAGCCCGGCGAGCCTGGCGGCGACGGCGCGGGTGGATTCGAGCTCCGCGCGAAGCCGGGCGATCTCGGCCTGGATCTCCGCCAGCCGCAGGCGGCTGCGCCGGCTCTCGTCTTCCAGCGCCAGTATCCGCTTGATCCCGGAGAGGTTGATGCCCTCCTGCTGGGACAGGCGCTGGACCTCGCGCAGGACAAGGATGTCGCGGAGCGAGTAGCGGCGCCCGCGGCCCGCGGCACGGCCGGGGGAAACCAGGCCCATCCGGTCGTAGGCGCGGAGCGTCTGCGGGTGCAGCCCGGATAGCTGGGCCGCGACGGAGATGACATAGACCGGCGAATCGTCGGACAGCTCGAACTCGTTGATCATGTCATCACCTGCGCCAGCTCATCCGGCCTTCGCCTGGCGCAGCAGGCCTTCCCTGGGATCGGTGTCCCCGGCCGCCTTCCTGAACGTCTCGAGCGCCTCGTGCTCCTCGTCGTTCAGCTGCCGCGGCACCTGCACCTCCACGGTGACCAGCAGGTCGCCAACGGTGCCGTCCGGACGGCGGACGCCCTTGCCGCGAACCCGGAAGGTCCGCCCGTTGGGGGTGCCCGCCGGAATGCGCACGCTCACCGGCATGGTGCGATGAGCCGGAACCTTGATCTCCGCGCCGAGTGCGGCCTCGGGAAAGGTGACCGGCACGGTGACAGTCAGATTGTGGCCCGACCTGCCGAAGACCGGATGCGGGGTGACATGCACCCGCACGTACAGGTCGCCGGCCGGGCCGCCGCGCTCGCCTGGTGCCCCCTTGCCCTTGAGCTTGATCCGCTGGCCGTCGCCGACCCCGGCCGGGATACGAGCCTGGATGGTCCTGGTACTCATTGCGCGGCCGCTGCCTGAGCACACCGGGCACGGGTCGTCGACGACGAGGCCGCGGCCCCGGCAGGTGCGGCATGGCTCGGAGAACGCGAAGTTGCCCAGGTTCCTGCTGGCCTGCCCGCTGCCCTCGCAGGTGGGGCAGACCCTCGGCACGGTTCCCGCCTTGGCCCCGGTGCCCATGCAGGCCTTGCACGGCGCCTCGCCGGCCAGCCGCAACGACACGGTGGCGCCATCGATCGCGTCGCCGAAGGTCAGCGACGTCTCTGTCTCGATGTCCGCGCCGCGCCTTGGCCGCGCCTGCGTGCTGGTGCGGCCGCCGAACACGCCGCCGAGCAGATCGCCGAGGCGCCCGCCGGTGCTGCCGCGCGTGCCGCCGAAGAGATCACCGAGATCGAAACCGAATCCGCCCTGGCCGCCGCCCGCCGTTCCCGGCATGCGGACGCCGCCGCTGCCGAACAGCGACCGGGCCTCGTCATACTCCTTGCGCCGCTTCTCGTCGGACAGCACGTTGTATGCCTCGGAGATCTCCTTGAAGCGTTCCTCCGATGCCGTATTGCCCTTGTTGGCGTCCGGGTGATGCTTGCGGGCAAGCTTGCGGTACGACTTCTTGATCTCAGCAGGTTCGGCGTCCTTGGCGACGCCGAGGACCTTGTAGTAGTCCTTCTCGAGGAAGTCCTTGGTGCTCACGGCCACTCCTCGTCGGGGTCAGTCGGCATCGCTTGCGCGCGGGTCACCGTCGGCGCCGGAAGCATCGTCGTCGTCGGCATCCGCCGCCTGCCGGGTGTCCGGGCTGGCCGGATCGCCGGGCCCGGCCGGACTGCCCGGCTCGCCCTGGTCAACGGGCTCGGCCACGGCAACCCTCGCCGGACGCAGGATCCTGTCCCCGATCTTGTAGCCAGGCTGCAGGATGCGCACGCACGTCGGCTCGGTCACGTCCGCCGAGTAGGAATGCATCAGCGCCTCGTGCAGGTTCGGGTCGAACGGGTCGCCGTCCTCGCCGAAGCTCGTCAGGCCGAGCTTGGCCATGGCCGACTCGAGCAACTCAGCTACCGCCTTGAACCCGCCGGACAGCTCCTCGTGCTCCCTGGCCCGGCCGATGTCGTCAAGGACCGGCAGCAGGCCGCCGAGCACGTTCGCCAGTGCCTGCTCCCTGACCGCGACCCGGTCCCGCTCGACCCGCTTGCGGTAGTTCGCGTACTCGGCCTGCAGGCGCTGCAGGTCCGCCGTCCGCTCGGCGAGCCTGGTCAGCGCCGCCGCCTGGTCGCCGGCGGCCTGCCCGTCACCGGGCACCGGCGAGCCTGCCGCCTCGCCCTGGCCACCGCGCTTGTCATCGCTGCCGGGCGAGCCCGGCGCGGCGCCGGCCGCGGCACCAGCGGTGCCGCCCTGCTTCGACGCGGCATGCCTGCCTGGCCTGGCCTGGCCCGGCCCCCCGCGTAGCGGCGAATCTGCACCGCGCGGCGAGCCGGACTGACCGGTATCCCGGACCTGTCCCGTCGCCGGATCGATGCGCCGCCGATCGCGGATCACCGGTCCGGTGCTCTCCTCTTCCGGTGACCTCATCAGGCGGCGCCACCCTCG
>DATGVY010000690.1:0-6311 GCA_035299845.1 Streptosporangiaceae bacterium | reverse complement strand
TGAGATGCAGGGGCCCGGCCCGGTCTTTCGTCACCGGCCTGCCGGTTGCCCGGCCGCCTTGCGGTTACTCGACCTGCTGCTGGTACCGGACACCCGCCCAAAGCGCCGGTTTCCCGGCCCTTCCCGCGTTCCGGAGTTGCCCCCGGCTCGGTACCCGTCTCCAGCAGTGACGTATTTCTACTGCCCCGGCCGCGGGCGGCGCAAGAGGTTTCCTGCGGTGATTTCAAGATTCTTTGATTGTCCACAACGTATCCACACCGGCGCTGCTGTTGTCCCCCGGAGCAGGCGCTTTTCCACTAGCTTATCCACAAGCTTGTCCACACGAAGCCGTCCGGCCCGATGTCAGCTAACCGCCTGCGCCGCCGGCGGCCGGGCGGGCGGCTTCCAGCGCGAGCAGTGCTACGTGCAGGGACGTGCGGGACTGAGCGGAGTCGAGGCTGACGCCAAGCACCCGCTCGATGTGCCTGAGCCGCTCGTACAGCGTCGGCCTGGCCAGATGGGCGCGGTGCGCGGCCTCGGCCTTGTTGCCGCCGGCCTCCAGGTAGGCGGCGAGCACGCTGGTCAGCGCGGTCCCATGGCTGGCGTCGTAGGCGAGCAGCGCGCCGATCTCGCGCTCGGCGAAGCCGGCCACCCTGGAGTCGCCGCGCAGTAGCTGGAGCAGCCCGCGCAGCCGCAGGTCAGCGAGCCGGTAGTACGGCCGGGCCGCCGGGCCTGCCAGCGAGGGTGAGCTGCCGGGATGCGAGCCAGCGGCCGGATGCCCGAAGGCATCGGGATTCGCGGCGGCAGCGTCGGCGACCTGCTGCGCCTCAAGGAATGACCGCCGCGCATCCCGGATCGACCCGGCCGCCGAGCCTGCCGCGATCACCTGCCCGTCGTCCGGGCTAGCTCGGCGCCGGGCAGCTTGCCGCCGGGCGGCCTGGCTCTCCGGTGGCCGGCCCGCCAGCGGGCTGGCCGGCCGGTCAGCCCGCCGGCCGAGCAGCTGCCGGACCCGGCCGCAGACCGCGGTGAGCGCCTGGTCCGCGCTCGCCCGGCGGTCCAGCGAGAGCAGCGCGCCGGCCCGCGCGTCGTCCAGCGATCCGACGATCGCCGGGACGCGCTCGGCCCGGCAGGCGTCGGCCACGGCGTCGGCGACGGTCAGCACCCGCGCCTGCGCGGAAAGGCCGGGACCTGGATCGCGGAGCCGCACGACCACGGCGATCAGCTGCCGGCCGTCCACCGGCACCCCCAGCGCCCTGGCCCGGACGGCGGCCTCGTCCGGGTCGGCGCCCGCTTGCTCGAGGATCGCGCTGATCAGCGTCCGGTGCACCTGGCGCTCCAGGCTCTCGCGCTGGCGCGCGATCAGGCGGGTGAGCGCCAGCGCGGCCGCCGTCCGCTCGATCAGCACCGTGTCCAGCGGCGCCGGCGGCCCCTGGCAGGCCAGGATCACCCGGCCCCAGTTCTCGCCGCGTGCGCCGGCCGGCGTGACCAGCCAGCCCGACGTCGCATCGAAGATGGTGCCAGCCACGGGACCGATCAGCCGCGCGCGAGCCGCGAAACCGTCCAGCAGCTGCGCGGCATCCCGGCCGGCCGGCTCACACGCCAGAACGGCATGGGCCAGGTCGGCCAGGATCACCGGCCGCCCGGCCAGCCGCGCCGCCTCGCTGACGATCTCGGCCGCGCTCGCGCCTGCCACCGACAGCTCGGTAAACGCCTCGTGCAGCCGGGCCGCCGCGCGCAGCTCCTCGCTCTGGCTGTCGATGATCCGCGCGTGCACCGCCTCGGTGACCTCGACGAACAAGACCTCCCTGGCGAACGCGATCAGCGGGAGATGCTGCTCGGCCGCGGCCGCGACCAGCGGCGGCGGCAGGCTTGCCGCATACCGGCGGCCGAGCTCGACGGCCAGGCCGGCCACGCCGACGGCAGTCAGCTCGGCGACGTACCTGGCCTGCAGGGACGGCTCGTCCGGCAGCGCGATCCCGGTGGTCAGCACGAGCTCGCCGCCGTGCAGCAGCCGGGCCGCGTCGGCCACCTCGATCGCGTGCACCCACCGGACCGGCCTGTCCAGGCGGTCGGCCGCGGCCAGCACCCGCGGGCTGCCGCGGCGCACCGCATCGAGTTCAAGGATCTCTGCCAGGGTCGGCAGCATGGCCTGGGCGGCACCTCCAGGGAGTGCGGCAGCGCGGACAGCGCGAGAGCGGCCTTGACATCATGTTACGCAGATGCCCTGATGTCTTGCATGATGCCGTCCCAACGGCCGGGCCTTACGCGGCAGACTGGGCCGCATGGGAGAACTTCATGATCGCCACCGCCGCGTCATCCCGAACTGGGTCGGGCTCTACTACGACCAGCCGCTGGAGATCGTCGGCGGCAAGGGCAGCCGGGTCACCGACGCCGCCGGGCGCAGCTACCTCGACTTTTTCTGCGGCATCCTCACCAATATGCTCGGCTACGACCTGCCCGAGGTGCGGGAGGCCGTCGAGCGCCAGCTCGCCACCGGCGTGGTGCACACCTCGACGCTGTACCTGATCCGGCACCAGGTTGAGCTGGCGGAAAAGATCGCCGGGCTGTCCGGGATCGAGAACGCCAAGGTGTTCTTCACGAACTCGGGCACCGAGGCGAACGAGACCGCGCTGCTGCTCGCCACCGCCGCCCGGCGGTCCAGCCAGGTGCTCGCGCTGCGCAACAGCTACCACGGCCGCTCTTTCGGCGCCGTCGCGATCACGGGCAACCGGGGCTGGAAGAGCTCGCAGCTGACCCCGTTCGGGGTGCACTACCTGCACGGAACGGACCGTCACCTGCCCGCCTTCGCCGGGCTCTCGGATGCTGACTACATCAGCGCGTGCGCGCAGGACCTGCGGCACCTGCTGGCCACCGCCACCGCGGGCGACGTGGCCTGCCTGATCGCCGAGCCGCTGCAGGGCGTCGGCGGCTTCGCGATGCCGCCGGACGGCCTGTTCGCCGCCTACAAGGAGGTGCTCGACGCCCACGGCATCCTGTTCATCTCGGACGAGGTGCAGACCGGCTGGGGCCGGACCGGCGAGCACTTCTGGGGGATCAGCGCCCATGGCATCGTGCCGGACATGATGACGTTCGCCAAGGGGCTCGGCAACGGATTCGCGATCGGCGGCGTCGTCGCCAGGGGCGAGCTGATGGACGGCCTGACCGGCAGCGGCATCTCTACCTTCGGCGGTAACCCGATCGCCACGGCCGCGGCCGGTGCGACCCTCGACTACGTCCTGTCGCACGACCTGCAGCGCAACGCCGCCACGCTCGGCAAGCTGATCATCGGCGGGCTGCGCGAGGCCGCCGGACCGCTCGCGGTGGCCGGCGACGTCCGGGGCAAGGGCCTGATGTTCGCGGTGGACATGCTGGACCCGGCGACCGGCGAGCCCAGCCCGGCGCTGGCCGCCCGGATGCTCGAGGAGACCCGCGAGCGAGGCCTGCTGATCGGCAAGGGCGGGCTGTACGGGCACGCGCTGCGGATGGCGCCGCCGCTGACGCTGACCGACGCCGAGGCCAGGGAGGGCCTCGGCATCCTCATCGACGCCCTGCGCGCGGTCAACGAAGGGGCGACGCGGTGATCTGCCAGCAGGAGACCGTACCTGCGCGGAAGGCGGCGCGGGAGGCCGCGCGGGCGCGGCGGAAGAAGGCACGATCATGAAGCACGTAACGCACTGGATCGGCGGCAAGCCCTGGACCGGCGGTACCGCCGCGCACCGGGGTGACGTGTACAACCCGGCTACCGGCCAGGTCAGCGGCACGGTGGACTTCGCCGGCCCGGCCGAGGTCGGTGCCGCGGTCCAGGCCGCGGCCGGGGCTTTCCCGGCCTGGCGGGCGACCTCCCTGGTCAGGCGGTCCGCGGTGCTGTTCGCCTTCCGCGAGCTCGTGCGCGCACATCAGGCCGACATCGCCGCCCTGATCAGCGCCGAGCACGGCAAGGTGGCATCAGACGCGGCCGGCGAGGTGGCGCGCGGTCTTGAAGTGGTCGAGTTCGCCTGCGGGGTACCGCATCTGCTGAAGGGCGGATTCTCCGAGAACGTTTCCACCGGAGTCGACGCGTACTCGATTCGCCAGCCGCTCGGCGTCGTCGCGGGTATTACCCCGTTCAATTTCCCGGCGATGGTGCCGATGTGGATGTTCCCGCTGGCGATAGCCTGCGGCAATACGTTCGTGCTCAAGCCCTCGGAGAAAGACCCGTCTGCGTCTGTAATGCTGGCCGAGCTGCTGGCGGAGGCGGGCCTGCCGGACGGCGTCTTTAACGTCGTGCACGGCGGCAAGGAGGCGGTCGACGCGCTGCTGGCCGCACCCGATGTGCGCGCGGTGAGCTTCGTTGGCTCCACGCCGGTGGCGCGCTACATC
Organism: Streptosporangiaceae bacterium; assembly: GCA_035299845.1. Lineage (GTDB taxonomy): Bacteria > Actinomycetota > Actinomycetes > Streptosporangiales > Streptosporangiaceae > Palsa-506. The sequence continues at coordinate 1,973 of DATGVY010000690.1, read as the reverse complement.
TGGGAGACCGGCGCCTCGGCCGGCAAGCGGATACAGGCGCTGGGCGGCGCGAAGAACCACATGGTCGTACTGCCCGATGCCGACCTGGACCTGGCCGCCGACGCCGCCGTGTCAGCCGGCTTCGGCTCGGCCGGGGAGCGCTGCATGGCGATCTCGGTGCTGGTCGCGGTGGACCCGGTCGGTGACGAGCTTGTCGCGAAGATCGCCGAGCGGGTCGCGCCGCTGCGGGTCGGGCCGGGCAGCGACGAGGCGTCCGAGATGGGCCCGCTCGTCACGGCCGCGCACCGGGACAAGGTCGCCTCCTACCTGGACTCCGGGGTCCGCGAGGGGGCGGTGCTCGCGGTAGACGGCCGGGACCATCCGGTGACCGGCGGCGCGGCCGAGGGGTTCTGGCTCGGGCCGAGCGTGCTCGACCACGTCACGCCGCCGATGCGCTGCTACACCGACGAGATATTCGGGCCGGTGCTGTCGGTCGTCCGGGCGCCGACGTACGACGACGCGCTGCAGGTGGTCAACGGCAATCCGTACGGCAACGGCACCGCGATCTTCACCAACGACGGGGGAGCGGCCCGCCGGTTCACCAGCGAGGTGGAGGTCGGGATGGTCGGCATCAACGTGCCGATCCCGGTGCCGATGGCGTTCTACTCCTTCGGCGGGTGGAAGGCCTCGCTGTTCGGCGACACCCACGTGCACGGCACCGAGGGCGTGCAGTTCTACACCCGCGGCAAGGCCGTAACCTCCCGCTGGCTGGACCCCAGCCACGGCGGCGTGAACCTCGGCTTCCCCGTCAACGGCTAACGGGGCTGCGCCCCAGCCGACGAGCCATGTTCGAACTTGACCCTGGAACAACACTTGACTCGATCTTCACGTCTTTGGACGCCTCAAGGTACCTACGCTCCGTCCGGGACTTCGCCCGGAAGGAGTGGCCCTTCGGGCAGTCCGGCTGACGTGAGGCGCTAGCGGCCGCGGTGCCCGGCCTGGGTACCGGGGTGTAGCAGCGCTGCCGGGCCGGGCACTATTGATGCGTGGTCATCCCGATTCACGATGTCAATCCGCTGCGCCGGACGCCCTGGGTCACCTATACGCTGATCGCGATCAATGTCGTGGCGCTGCTCCTCACGCCCGCGTCACTGACCACCGTTGCCGGTCGCCCGGGGCCCGTCGCGCTATGCCGCCAGGCCGCGTTCTACGACCACTATGCGGCCATTCCCCGTGAACTAATCAGAAACCGGCCGCTGCGCCTCGTGCCAACCGGCCGGGTAGGCACCGGACCGCAGGGACCAGGCTGCGTGCTCGCGGTGCCGTCCTACCATAAGGTCCCGGCGCTATCCGTGTTGTTCTCGATGTTCCTGCACGCCGGATGGCTGCATCTGCTCGGCAACATGCTGTTCCTGCTGATCTTCGGCAACAATATCGAGGACCGGCTGCGCCCTGCCGGATACCTGCTGTTCTACCTGGCCTGCGGTTATGTTGCGGCCTACGGGTTCGCTGCGGCCAATCCGGGCTCAGTGCAGCCGCTGATCGGCGCGTCCGGGGCGATCTCCGGCATCCTCGGCGCGTACCTGGTGCTCTGGCCGCGGGCCAGGGTGTGGAGCCTGGTGCCCTTCCTCCTCTTCATCCCGCTGCGGATTCCGGCCTGGTTCGTGCTCGGCCTGTGGTTCGTGCTGCAGTGGGCCTACTCGGTTGGCTATGGGGCATCGGGCAGCGGCTCCGTCGCATACCTGGCGCATGTGTTCGGCTTCGTGGCCGGCGCGCTGGTCGGCCTGCTGCTGCGAGCAAGGAGCACCAGGCCACAAGCCAGCGGCTGAGCGGGGCGTGTGCTCAGGACGGGCTGACAGCCGGTAGCTCCGCAGTGTCGTCACGGAACGCGCCGCCGCCGGGCAGCCAGCGCAGGGCATGCGGCAGGTACCAGTTGCGCTCGCCGAGCAGGGACATGACCGCGGGCATCAGGACCCCGCGCACCACGGTGGCAT